>DASRJV010000233.1:0-8380 GCA_035649295.1 Propionibacteriaceae bacterium | reverse complement strand
CCGCAGGCGAGCACGATCGAGGGCGGATGCTGGTTGGACTCAGCCATCCAGATCACGGCGCGGATCCGGGCTTGCAGGTTTTCGGCAGCGATGCCGTCGAGATCGAGCATCTGATGGAACGCGTCCACGGCAGGCGCGATCGGCACGGTCTGGAAATGCAAGCCCGTCCGCGCGGCCAGCTCGGCGGCGTCGCTCTTGGAGTGCTCCGAGGAGTAGGCACTGGGATTGGAGATGCCATAGACATGATCGGCGCCAAGGGCATCGCATGCCAAGGTGGCCACGAGCGTCGAGTCGATGCCACCTGACAAACCGAGGTAGACCCGCTCGATGCCGTTCTTGGAGCAGTAGTCCCGCAGGCCCATGAGGAGCGCGAGGTACACCTCGGCCATCGCTTCCAGCGGCTTCGCCACCACCGGCGTGATCATTTCGGTAGGTGCGTCTCCGGCGTCCGAGACGTGGTGCCGGATGATGATCATGCCGCTCTGGCCGGGCTCGGCCGGAACAGTGCCTTCGGCAAGCTCGGCCTGGATCGGAGCAGTGCCCGGAACCAGGTCAAGATCAGCAACTACCAACTCTTCGACGAACTGAAGCGCGCGTACCACGATGATGCCGTCCTCGCTGGCGATCATGGTGTCACCATCGAACACCAGCTCGTCCTGTCCACCGACCAGGTTGACGTAGGCGAGCGGGCAGCCTGCCTCCCGAGCCCGGCGAGTGACCAGATCGCCGCGCACGTCGTCCTTGTCCCGCTCGTACGGACTGGCGTTGATCACCGCCAGCAGCCCGGCGTTCGCCTCCGCGGTGGCGGCCACCGGTCCGCCGTCTTGCCAGAGGTCTTCACAGATGGCAATCGCTACGTCTACGCCGCGAATCCGCAGCACGTGCAGTTCGTTGCCGGGTTTGAAATAGCGGTACTCGTCGAAAACACCGTAGTTCGGCAGATGGTGCTTCGCGTAGGAACACACCACCTGCCCCTGGTGCAACACTGCAGCCACGTTGAGTGGATGCCCGCCCTTGGGATGGTCGGGCTCGTCGGTGCGGTCGAGATATCCAACGACGGCGACAAGATCACCAAGCCCGGCGTCGAGCAGCCGAGCGGCAAGGCGATTGATCGAGACCCGGGAGGCCTCGACAAAGCTGCGGCGTAGCGCGAGATCCTCAACGGGATAGCCGGTGAGCATCATCTCGGGGAAAAGCACCAGATGCGCGCCGGCGTCAGCGGCCTGCTTCGACCAGTCCATGACGACGTCAGCGTTGGCCGAGATATCCCCGACTGTGGCATTGACTTGGGCCATGGCGATCCGCAGATGGGGCACGGCACGAGACTACGACGCGACGAGCAGTCGGAAAACTGACTGCGAGCGTCGGGAATCGCGGATTCCCACCAGCGACGCGCGAGCAGTCCGGAAAGGGGTGTCAAGCCGTAACGCTGCCGTTACATCATGAGCGGCAGACTGGGCCGCGTGGACAAGCAGACCGAGTTCGTTTTGCGGGCGATTGAAGAGCGCGACGTGCGGTTCGTCCGCATGTGGTTCACCGATGTTCTTGGCTTCCTGAAATCGGTCGCTGTCGCACCTGCCGAGCTGGAGGGGGCATTCGCCGAAGGCATGGGTTTCGACGGATCGGCGATCGAGGGCTTCGCCAGGGTCTATGAGTCCGACATGCTGGCACATCCTGACCCATCGACCTTCCAGGTTCTGCCGTGGCGCGACATCAGTCCGGCCACCGCGCGGATGTTCTGCGACATCACGATGCCGGACGGCTCGCCCTCGTACGCCGATCCCCGCTATGTGCTGAAGCGGGCGCTGAAGAAGGCCGCCGATCTTGGATTTACGTTTTACACGCACCCGGAGGTGGAGTTCTTTCTCTTCAAGGATCCGATCGAGCCGGGCAAGCCGCCGACGCCAGTGGACCAGTCGGGTTATTTCGACCACACGCCGCAGAGTCTGGGAACGGACTTCCGGCGACGTGCGATCACCATGCTCGAGCAAATGGGAATCTCGGTGGAGTATTCCCATCACGAAGGCGCTCCAGGGCAACAGGAAATTGATCTTCGCTATGCGGATGCCCTCTCAACGGCCGACAACTTGATGACCTTCCGTGTGGTGGTGAAGGAAGTTGCGCTGTCACAGGGGATTCATGCCTCGTTCATGCCCAAGCCCTTCACCGAGCATCCCGGATCCGGCATGCACACTCACATGTCGCTCTTCGAGGGTGACACCAACGCCTTTTACGACGCGAGTGCGGAACATCACCTATCGAAGATTGGGCGCTACTTCATCGCCGGCCTACTGCGGCACGCCGCCGAGATCACCGCGGTCACCAATCAGTGGACGAACTCCTATAAGCGGCTAGCAGGCGGCGGTGAGGCGCCCAGCTACATCTGTTGGGGTCGCAATAACCGCTCGGCGCTTGTCCGGGTACCGATGTACAAGCCGAACAAGGGCTCTTCGGCCCGAGTCGAGCTGCGCTCGATCGACTCCGCTGCTAACCCCTACTTGGCCTTCGCGCTGATTCTTGCAACCGGCTTGGCTGGAATCGAGGGTGAGTATGAGCTGCCCGAAGGCGCCGAGGACGATGTGTGGTCTCTTACGGAGCGGGAACGGCAGGCGCTGGGGATCTCACCGCTGCCGCGCAATCTCGACGAGGCCATCCGCATCATGGAGCGGTCCGAGTTGGTCGCTGAGACTCTCGGGGAGCACGTCTTCGACTTCTTCCTGCGGAACAAGCGTGCCGAGTTCGAGGAGTACCGCCGGCAGGTGACACCGATGGAGCTCACTCGCCTCCTGCCAGTCCTTTAGCGGCGACGAGTCAGCTCAGATGGTCTATGAGGAGTCGGCGATCTTGGCCCGCTCGTCCGCATAGGCTCGCGCGTCCAGCGCGTCGAGCACGGCCAGCTGAGCGCTGTAGAAGGCGAAAACGGCGTAGTCGATGGCGTCGACTGCGTCCCGCTCGGCTCGGTCGGCGTCTTTCGAAGCGGTCTTGGCATCTCGCTGGTCGGCCCGCTTGTCGATCTTCGATTTGATGTCATCCATCCAGATGGCAGCATCAGCCTTCAACTGCGCCCACTTGCTCTGAACTTGATCAGACGTCTGCTCGGCTTGCTGTTTGACGTCCATGAGCGCCAGGTTCGCATCTACCCGAGTCTGGTCGATGCGCTGTTTCAGCTGGTCGCGGGACTCAGCGCTTGCCGATCGGATGCTTGAGGTGGTCTCGTTGGCCTGCTGCTGAAGTCTCTCGAGTTGTGCGGAGAAATCCATCGGTGCTCCTCGACGGGGCCGATGCCGACCGGATGCCGGACGCTTCAGGCCATCCAATCACGCCTTAGATGTAGGTACGTCGCTCAGGGGGTAGCTCGCCGCAAGGGCAGGACTGGTCGGGACGGTCCGGGTCGATCAGGGTTCCCCACTTCGGACACCGCCGCCACTGCGGATTGAGGTGATCGGGAACCCAGACTCCGGTATGGAGAGCCGTGCCGAGGTTTGTCTCGAATACCCGTCGCACCGCAGCCTTGTGCTGTGCGTTTGCTGTGAGTTGCCGGCTGGTCTCGGGATCGTCCCACAGGCTGACGGTATACAGCCGCTCCGCAATGGCGATTCCCACCCAGCCGATGAAACCGGGAACCCGCGCCATCTCGGCAGCGATTGTCCGGACGCGCTGCTTTACTTCCTCACCCTCCGCCTTGTCGCGGACATCCATCCAGGTCATGCTCAGCGCGCCCGGGATGCCCGCGTTGGAGGTGCGGAACCGCGCGGAGGTGCCGAATGCCAACGGCCCGACGTTGGCAGGCTGTACGGCAACCTGCACGCCGAGCTGCTCGAGCAGAGTCCGCTGGTCAAAGTAGTCTTCGACAGAGCGCAGACCGTGCTCGCCCAAGGTGATGACATCGATCCCGGGCAGCTTGACCCGAGCTTCGGTCGTCCAACGGTCGGCATCTCTGTGCTGCTCCATCTCGCTTCAACTTGTCAGAACCACAGCACCACATTTGGTGTCTTGATTCTGACAAATCAAGTCTCAGGAGAGGAGAGGCAGGACCGCAGAGAGGTCGGCACGCAGCCCGGATGCGTGGACAGCGCCGTTGGCCACAGCATCAGTCCACTTGATGCGGCCGGTTGCCAACCGCAGGAAGCTCAGGGGGTCGGTCTCTACGACGTTCGGCGGGGTTCCGCGGGTATGGGTGGGCCCAGGATCACTGATCGCGCACTGTACAGCGGCGTACGGCGGCACTCTGACCTCCACAGAGCGGCCGGGATGCTGCCCAGCCAGAATGCCAGCGAGGGTACGCGTACACCGCGAGAGCGCGCCGCGATGCAGCTCCGCCGGCGGCGTCCCAGGAAGCGAGCGATTGAGGTCGTCGGTATGAACGACGATCTCGATGATGCGGGTCGCGATGTAATCCTCGACGGTGGTCGGGCCACGGCCCGCACTGATCACTTGGGACATCCGTACGCCTGTGCCAAGCCTAAGTGCAAGATCATCAACGGCGGACTCAAGTCGAGTCACCACCTCAGGGCCGGTCAGCTTCGCCGACGCCGCAAGCGTTGTAGCACTGATCGTTTCAACATCGCGTCGATACCGTGTCACATACTCCTGGATCGGGAGCGCAGGTTTCTTGGTCGGCTGATCCAATGACTGCCGAAGGCCGGTATGAACGAGGACGAGGTGACCTACGAGCTGTCGCACGTTCCAAAGGGGCAGCACGGTTGCACGCTCGAAAGCATCGCTCGGCAGGGCACGCAGCCAGGCCAGAACCGTCCGCGACTGCTCCAGCAAGGCCTCCTGTGGCTGCAGCCGTGTTGTTGCCATCCTGCCCGACCTCCGCCGTGACGTTACCAGCCACGGCAGTTGACTAGATGACAACTCCCCCGGCTTCCCCGGGGCGCCGCAGGAGCGGAAGAAATAACATCAAACTCATGATCCGGATCGAGACGATGCAAGGCACACTGGCGCGGCGAGGCTTCGTCGACGCGGTGACGGCAGCACGCATCATCGATCACTGGGCCGACGAATACGAGCCGCTGCTTGATCTGCTCGCCAGATCTGCCGATCCCGATCTAGCACTGGCAGGCTTGGATCGGCTCTGCGATCGGGTCCCGGATTTGCTCGCCCGAATGACGGCTGAGCCTGTTCTGGCCAGCCAACTGGTCATGGTCTTGGGCGGCAGCAGCAAGCTGAGCCTGCATGTGATCGCTCACCCGGAACATCTCGAACTGCTCCAGAGCGAGCTGGTGAAGGTGCCTGCAGACGCGCTGCGGCGGGAGCTGTTGGAGGCGACCGGAGCCGACCCAGAATCGCCGACGCCGATCGCGACCGATCCCACTGGCGATCAACTACGTATTGCTTATCGCGGAGCGCTGCTGCGCATCGCCGCTCGCGATCTCGGTGCGCCGGAGCCGATCGAGGTGCTCGCTGACGTTGCCGACGAGCTTTCGGACTTGGCAGACGCCACCCTGGAGGCTGCCCTGTCGATCGCTCGACTCAAGCTGGGTGAGAACGCCCTGAAGACGCGGCTGGCGGTGGTCGGACTCGGCAAATGCGGCGCCCAGGAGCTCAACTACGTCAGCGACGTCGACGTGCTATTCGTCGCCGAACCTTTGGTGGATGAGGATGGCACTCCGCTGATCAGCAACGACCAGGCTGTGCAGATCGCGACCCGGATGGCCGCCGAGATGACTCGAGTCTGCTCGGCGCATACCTCGGCGGGGACGATCTGGGAGGTAGACGCTGCCCTCAGACCGGAAGGCAGGGCCGGTCAGCTGGTGCGCACGTTGTCCAGTCATCGCATCTATTACGAGAAGTGGGCCAAAACTTGGGAGTTCCAGGCAATGCTCAAGGCCCGGCCGGCAGCGGGTGATCTGGAGCTTGGACAGGCGTTCGTGGACCTCGTGACACCGATGGTGTGGCGCGCCGCGGAGCGAGAGAACTTCGTTGCCGACACCCAGGCAATGCGGAAGCGCGTGGTGGCCCACATCCCCGCGCGGGACCAGGGCCGCGAACTCAAGCTCGGGGAGGGTGGCTTACGCGACGTCGAGTTCTCGGTCCAGCTGTTGCAATTGGTGCACGGACGGGTCGACGAACGACTGCGGTCGCGGGCCACGTTACCGGCCCTCAAAAGCTTGATCGACAATGGCTACGTCGGCCGCGAGGACGGCAAAGGTTTCGCGCTGGCCTATCGATTCTTGCGAGCACTCGAGCATCGCATCCAGCTCTTCAACCTACGGCGTACCCACCTGCTGCCGAACAACGATCATGATCTTCGCAGGCTCGGCCGCTCCTTCGGCTACAAGGATCCGGTAAACGAGCTGCTCAGTACCTGGCGCCACACCGCCCAGCGAGTAGGCCGGCTGCATCAGCGGCTTTTCTATTCACCGCTGCTCGATACGGTGGCCAAGATCCCGTCCAAGGAGCTCAGGCTGACAACTGACGCCGCTTTGGACCGGCTGCGAGCGCTTGGCTACGCGGATCCGACGGCGGCGTTGCGCCACATAGCGGCGCTCAGCCAAGGCGTGACCAGGCAGGCTGAGATTCAGCGCCAGCTGCTGCCTGCCATGCTCGGTTGGTTCGCGCAAGCGCCGAATCCTGATCATGGTCTGCTCGCGTTTCGCCAAGTATCAGAGGCGCTGGGTACCACCCCGTGGTACCTGCGGGCGCTGCGCGACGAGGGCGCTATGGCGCAGCGGCTTGCCCGCATCCTCGCTTCCAGCCGGTACGCGGTGGAACTGCTCAAGCGGGCCCCACAGACCGTACAGATGCTCGCCGATGATCAAGAGCTTCGGCCTCGGTCATTGGCCGAACTGAAGGCGGAGATGCACGCCGCTGCTGGAAGGCAGAGCGACAAAGTCGCTGCCGTGGAGGCAATCCGGGCGATTCGGCGGCGAGAGCTGTTTCGGGTGGCAGCCGGTGACTTGCTTGGGGACAACGACGTCCTGAATGTGGGGGTCGCTCTAGCCGACCTAGCTTCGGCGACGATCGATGCAACTTTGGCTGTAGCGCGCGAAGCCTCAGACAATCAACCGGTGCCACGGATCGCCGTCATTGCGATGGGCCGTTGGGGTGGTCGGGAGATGTCGTACGCCTCCGACGCCGATGCCATGTTCGTGATGGACGACGGTGGCGATCCAGACAGCGACCCGGTCAAGATTGCTGCCGCGGTCGTTACAGAGATGCGAACGCTACTGACCCGGCCTGCTGCCGACCCGTCGTTGAGCATCGATACCGACCTGCGGCCAGAGGGCAAGGGCGGTGCCCTCATCCGCACGCTGAGCGCCTATCGCAACTACTACAGCCGGTGGTCTTCCACGTGGGAGATGCAGGCACTGGTTCGCGCCGAGGCGCTGGCTGGCGACGAGGAGCTTGGCAAAGCCCTGATGGCCGAGATCGACGCCCACCGCTGGCCTGAGGGCGGACTGACTACGTCGCAGTTGACAGAAATACGCAAGCTGAAGGCCCGTGTCGAGGCTGAGCGATTGCCGCGGGGCGCGAATCCGGCCAAGCACACCAAGTTGGGACCAGGCGGAATCGCCGATGTCGAATGGACGGTTCAGCTTCTCCAGCTGCAGCATGCCTACGAGATGCCCGCGCTGCGTTCCTCGCAGACGATCGTGGCGCTGCGAGCCGCCCAAGAGGCCGGCATCATCGACGCGATGGACACCGGATACCTCGAGGCGGCGTGGATGCTGGCCAGCCGGATCCGCAACCAAATCATGTTGATGAGGGGGCGCGGCTCGGATTCGCTGCCAACCGACAATCGGGAGCTAGCCAGCCTCGCCGAGCTGCTCGGATACGGGCCGGGGGAGTCCTCCCACCTGCTTGCTGACTACCGTCGCGTCACGCGACGCGCTAGGGCCGTCGTCGAGAGGGTCTTCTGGGGTTCGTAGGTGTGATTGCCGCCGCTCTGCTCCGGCGAGGATGCGATGGCCAGCCGCTCAGCCAGCGACTCAGCGCAGACCGGAAGCTCTCACAACCACCTGCGCTTGGTTGCCCTGAGCGGGACACTGAAGCCCATTTGGATAGGTCGGCTTGGCCTGCAGGGCAATCTCAGACAGCGCGACCTGCTTGCCGGCCTTCCGTACCGTTGCGCTGATCATGACAGTGCCCGCCGGTAGCCCCGGCACCTCGGCGAAACCCACCTTCGTCCCGTTCGGTACGGCCAGTGCGGAGAGGTAGCTTCCGAAACGGTCAGGCCGTGGGCAGCGAGGCCGTCATAGCTCTGCGGTAGGCCTGCAACGTGGCGGCTGCGGTGTTGTCCCAGCTGAATGTCGAGGCGTGTGCTGCCGCATTGACGCCCATCCTGATCCGGCCGTCATGATCATCAAGAATCGTAGCCAGGGCATCCGCCCATTCGCGCTTGTCGTGCCCGCTCACCAGCAGGCCGCTGTAG
>DASRJV010000232.1:0-3310 GCA_035649295.1 Propionibacteriaceae bacterium | reverse complement strand
TCGGGCGGCTCGCGCCCGATCCAGCTGGCTCAGCGCCAGCTCGCGGGCAGTGTGCTCCTCCAGTTGGTGTGCCACGGCGTTCACTGGCCCTCTCGGGGTGTGAACATGGACGTCGGCCAGGCGGAGCAGCCTTTGCAGCGGACCTTGCTCGATGCGTACCGACTGGGTCTTGGCGTGCGGGACGACATCGCGTACGTGGGTGAACCAGCCCTCTTCGGTGATCAGGGTTCGGTCGTCCCAGCCATAACGGAGGGTCCAGAAGTCGAACCAGCGCACCCAGCGCGCGCGACTCGGCGACGGATGCAGTTCGATGTCATCAAGATCAAAGCCTGGCAGTACGCGTCCGATAGCCAGCTCGACTTCGTCAAGGGTGGCGACCGGGAGTAGCACGCTGGAGGCGTTCGACTCGTTGTCCTCGCTGTCGCCCTGGGCGTAGCCGAGAATATCGACGTCGACCCGATACCAGCCCTGCAGCTTCCACAGCAGCGGCTGGCTGGTCTTGACGCCTTGGATGCGATTGATCGGCACCGATTGGCTTGTCAGATTGGTCAGGCCGCGAGTGATGCGCAAGCCGCGGGGAGACTCGGCCAACGTGAAGTTGAACATGCCGATCACCCGCCGCCAGATCAGCGTCAGCATGCCGATGATCAACGGAATCAAGGCGCCCAGGGCGAATGGCATGACGTCCATGGCAGCTGTTACGACGAAAATGATGATCGTAATGGCTGCTGGGATCAACCACTCGCTCGAGAGCAGGAAGCTGAGGATCAGCCGCTGCGGTGACACTCGAACCAGCGGCTGATCGGTCGTTCCCAAGTCGGTGAGGATGCTTGCTGCTGCTTGTTGATCAAGATCGCGGATGCTGGCCTGTTGCCCATGGGCTCGGGTGAGCAGATAGTCCCGCAATCTGGATGCCTTACCTCTGCTCAGGTAGCGGAGTTTGGTGCTGCTGTTCCCGACATCGAGGCGCAGCTCAGCAAGGCCGAACATTCGTGCAGCGAGTGGTTGGATGATGTCGACCGACTGAAGCCGCTCAAACGGGATCTTCGTCGATTTCTTGAAGATCCAGCCGGTCTCGATTCGCAGTTCCTCGTCGTCGATCACGAATCGCGTGAAGTACCAGGCGACGAAGCCGGTGACGGCAGCCAGCACGACGACGACGCCGAAGATGGGCAAGATCCACGTCAGCCCGCCCGCATCGAACTGATCCTCGCTGGCGCTCGTGACAATTTCCCGACCCCAGCCGATGGCGATCGCGACGAAGATCAGCCAACCGCGGACGAATGGGGTCAGGGGATGTGGTCGCTCAGTCTGCTTGAGCGAACGGTCGGTCGGCGCCGGCGGTGGGCTGGCCGTGGTAACCGCCGGGTCGGCGGAGGAGGTGTGCTGAGGCGGCTGCGATGTGCTCATAGCCCCGAGGCGTGTGCTTCGCCGAGTTCGGTTAGCCGATCGCGCAGTCGCGTTGCCTCCTCCGGCCTCAGGCCGGGAATCCGGGCACCAGTTTCGGGGCTGGCTGTCTTCAAGGTGACCGAGGCCAAGTCGAAGGCGCGCTCCAGCGGACCGGATTCCACCTCGACCAGCTGCATCCGCCCATATGGCACGGCTATCAGGCTGCGGAACATCACGCCGTGTGTGATGTAGAGATCGTCCTCTCGTTCCACATAGCCCCAGGAGCGCCAGCTACGAGTCACGAACCCGAGCCGGACGATGACGATCACGATGGCGGCTGCCCATATCAGACTGGAAATCCACCAGCGTCCTGAGGCGACTCCAACGATCAGCGCTGGAATGGTCAAAAGGACGGGGGGAACAACCAAGCTGGTCAGCCGGCGCATGGAGCGGTACTTCGGAGAGAGGCGTTTCCACTCGTAAGCCGGCGGCGCAAACAGTTCTTCCATAACAGGTTCAGGCTACGTGCTACTGCCGTGCCGGCGCTGTCTTGCAAGCCGTGCCGTTAATGCAGTGGCCGCCGCCGCTTGTTCGGCTTGGGCCCGCGTACCGATACGCCGCCGAACAACGTCATGCCCTTGATAACGAGGGTTGGGGCACCCGGTGCCGGGACACCGACATCGCGGACATCAGTACCGCCAAAGACTCCCGCAGTCTGGTCCTGCACCTCGAGACCTTCGGGCACCTTGATATCGAGACCACCAAAGCACCAGAAACCTGAGATTTCCACCACCGGCGATTCGAAAATGGCATCGCGGAGATCAAGATCTATCCCTCCGAAGAGGGTCAGTGCCTGGATGTTCTTGCGCACCCGCCACCTGCCGCTGCGAGTGACACCGCCGAAGATCGCGACCATCTTGTCGGGGACCCGGCTCTGTGCGGCAGTGTCGATGGTAAAGCGGCTCGCGGCTTGGGGGGCAACCGGAGTAGCAGGGCCGATGAGGACAAGATCGCGCGTGATCGGAATGAGGTCGTCGAAGGTCTTGGCTGCCATCAGTTGGTCGATGCGGTCGTCGTGCTCCTCCAGGGTCAGCCTGCCCTCGGCGTACGCGGTGCTGAGTAAGGTCGCCACCTGTTCGCGGTCGGCGTCGGAGGCACGCAGGTTGCCACCGGCAATGGGGCCGACATTCGTCGGTTCGGGCAGGGGCTGGATCATGCCCCCAAGCTAGTCCGGAGCCCTCGAAGCGGGGATGGGCCGTTGGGCCTTTCAGGGCGTCCTCGGGTAACTTCAGGGCGTTCCCTGATCCCAAGTCTTAACCGGCTGACACCCCCGAGGAGTGCATCAACCCGATGTCGAAGACATTGCCTTCAGGATCGGTCAAGGTCGCCCATCTGGTCCCGTACTCATCGAACTCAGCGACTTTGGTCGCGCCGAGGGCGACCGCTCGCTGGACCTCGGCTGCCAGGTCGGCCGCGACCAGGTCAAGATGCAGCCGGTTCTTCCCGTGGCGCGGTTCCGGTACGGCGAGGAACATCAGCGCTGGGAAGGTGCCGTCCTCCGACGCTGGGATCGTCGCGTAGAACTGGTTGGCGCCGTCGGTGACAGGGCGCTCCACGAGGGCCGACCAGAAGGCGGCGATCTCGTCGGCGTGTTGTGAGTCGATGACGACCTGGCCGAATCCAATGGTCACGCTGGTGCTTCCTTTCTCGACTGGGTACTGAGCCTCTCCACCTGCAATTGCTCATGGTGCAGTCTGCCGCCTGAGACGAGTGCGCGGAACGGTAGCTGCTCGCCCTCAGCAGCGGAAGCGCAACGTGACTAGCTGGAACGGCCTCAGCTCGAGGTCGATAGACGGACCGTCGCTGGCGGCACCCTCGGGCAGAGGCCGCTCCAACAGATCCGTCGCGTCCACCGACCTAA
>DASRJV010000231.1:0-4511 GCA_035649295.1 Propionibacteriaceae bacterium | reverse complement strand
CCAAGATAGGCGTCGATCAACTCCTTACCGAGCACTGTGTAGGAGGGGGAGCGTGGCACGTCGTCCAGGCTGTGCCGCGCGACCTCGTCGATCCTCGCAGAGATGTCCGCGTCAGCGGGTGGCACGATTTGCGAGCCGTCGCCGAGATAGACCTTGTAGCCGTTGTCCTGAGGCGGATTGTGCGACGCGGTGACCACGACGCCTGCCACACAACCCAGGTGCAGGATCCCGAATGCCACTACGGGTGTGGGCAACGGCCCGGACGTGATCATGGCCTGAAAGCCGGCAGCCGACATGATCTCTGCCGTGTCGCGGGCAAATACATCAGAGTTGCGTCGCGCATCGAAGCCGATGATCACCTTTCCGCCAGTCAGGCCATGATCAAGAAGGTAGCTGGCGAGTCCAGCAGCGGTCTGGCCGACGACGACACGATTCATGCGATTCGGTCCCGGACCGAGCGCACCGCGAAGCCCAGCCGTCCCGAACTCGAGCCGGGAGGAAAATGCGTCGACAAGTTCGGACCTTGCCTGGGTGTTCCCAGCGTCCGCCGCCGCGAGGAGGTCGTCCACCTGCTCGCGGGTCTGCGGATCGGGGTCTTGCTCGGTCCAGCGAGCGATTGCGCGAGCGAGATCGTCCGAAAGGGTAGATGCCCTGGATGTCACAATGCCGCCGCTATTCCCCCGAGCAACCGTCGCAGCCGCGGCGCAGCTTCCCTGCCGGCCGCAAGCACTTCGTCATGGCTGAGCGGCTCCGATGAAATGCCGGCAGCGAGATTGGTGACCAGTGAGAAGCCGAGCACCTCTGCGCCCAGCTCGCGCGCCGCGATTGTCTCGAGCGTGGTTGACATGCCGACCAGGTCCCCGCCGAGCGCACCAGCCATCCGTACTTCGGCCGGAGTTTCGAACTGAGGTCCGCGGAACTGGACATAGACCCCCTCGGGCAGCGCCGAATCCACCGAGCGAGCAAGATCACGTAGCCGCGCGGAGTAGGCCATCGACATGTCGATGAATCGGGCACCGACCAACGGAGACATGCCAGTCAGGTTGATGTAGTCGCGAATGAGCACGGTGGTGCCCGGCGCCCACTCTGGGTTGAGGCCACCGGCACCATTCGTCAGCACTATGACTCGGGCGCCGGCACGAACTGCCGTACGCACGCCGTGCACTACCTGATTCACTCCCTGGCCCTCGTACAGATGGGTGCGGCCGGTGAAGATCGCCGCGGTCTTGCCAGTGATCGTCGAGACGATTCGGAGCGCTCCGCCATGACCGATGACTGTCGGCTTCGCGAAGCCGGGCAGCTCGGCCAACTCGCAGCTCCCTATTGGCCGACCAAGATCATCCGTGGCTGCCGACCATCCGGATCCCAGCACGAAAGCGACATCGAGCTGCGTGATCTTGAACCGTTCGAGGAGGGCCGATGCAGCGACTTCGGCGAGGTCGTAAGGATCAGACGACAGGCCATCGTTAGGCATGATCCGCACTCTAGCCGCGTTACGGATCGGCACTGCTCAGCGCTTGAGCAGTGCCCGAACGCCGGTCTACCAGCCGCTGACGCAAGGGCGCGAGCGCAGCTCTGCGACGTAGTCTCGGGGAGCGCCGGCCGCCTCGGCCGCATCGGCGAGGATGCCTATGGTTCGAGCGCTCGGGATACCGCCCTCAAAATCGTTCAGCACATAGACCCAGGCGGTCACCTCACCGTCGAGCGTTGCCACTCGCACTCGAACCTTCCGATACAGACCGGTGTCGGCGCTTTCCCACTGATCAAGAGTGCTCTCGTCACCGGCTGTCACGTCGTACAGCGCGACGAAGACCTGGCTTTCACTCTCTTCCACCAGCGTCGGTAGTGCGCCGTCCCAACCCTCGCCACCAAAGGTGACGCGCCACCCCACGACCCATCCGGTGCCGCGCTCCGGCGAGTGCGGACAGCGGCCGGCCATTTGAGTTGGATCGAGGTTGCTTCCGTACGCCGCGTACAGCACAGCAGCGAGGCTATCTGGTCTGGCTCGCCGCAGCGAGATGGAAGAATGCCGAAATGACCCGGGTGGTGATTGTGGGCGGCGGTCCTGGCGGTTACGAGGCCGCGTTGGTGGGCAGCCGGCTGGGCGGCGAAGTCACTTTGATTGATCGTGATGGGCTCGGCGGCTCGGCCGTCCTGACCGATTGCGTTCCCTCGAAAACCTTGATCGCCACCGCTGACGTCATGACCGAGGTCCGCGGTTCGGCTGACCTGGGCCTCCGGTTCGGTCCTCAAGATCAGGCTGACATCTACACCGGCGTACACGTCAGCATGCCAGCGGTCAACGGGCGGGTACTCGATCTTGCCAAGAGACAGTCCGGCGACATCGAAGAGCGCTTGCTGCGCGAGAACGTCAACTTGGTGTCCGGCCGCGGCAAGCTCGATGGGCCCGAGTGCGTGATCGCCGAAACCGCAGACGGTGAGCAGTCCTTTCCGGCCGACATGATCTTGATCGCAACCGGAGCACACCCTCGTGAGCTTCCTGACGCCAGGCCGGATGGTGAGCGGATTCTTACCTGGACCGAGGTCTATGGGTTGAACGAGTTGCCGGAGCGGCTGATCGTGATCGGTTCCGGAGTGACGGGCGCGGAGTTTGCATCTGCGTACAACGCTCTCGGTAGCGAAGTGGTTCTTGTCTCCTCACGTGACAGGGTGCTGCCCGGAGAAGATGCCGATGCCGCCCAAGTGCTCGAGGACGTCTTCACTCGGCGCGGCATGATCGTCTTGTCGCGGTCGCGGGCGCAGGCAGTTGCGCGGAATGGCGATCACGTCACTGTGACGCTGACTGATGGGCGCACTGTCACCGGATCGCACTGCCTACTTGCCGTCGGATCGACTCCCACCACGGCAGGCATCGGTCTCGAGGAGGCCGGGGTGAAGCTCGACGAACGTGGCTTCATCGAGGTCGATCGGGTGTCGCGGACTTCAGCGCGCGGCGTATACGCGGCAGGAGATTGCACCGGCGTGCTCCTGCTCGCCTCTGTGGCCGCGATGCAGGGCCGGATCGCCATGTGGCACACGCTCGGTGAAGCGGTATCGCCTCTCGATCTGAAGACCGTGTCGGCGAACGTGTTCACCGCGCCGGAGATCGCCACGGTTGGGGTAACCCAGCAGCAAGTGGATTCGGGCGAGGTGCCGGGGCGTGTGCTGACCCTTCCGTTGCGGGGAAATGCGCGCGCCAAGATGCAGGGCAGCCGCGACGGGTTCGTCAAGCTCGTCTGCAGAAAGGCCACCGGCATCGTGATCGGTGGGGTGGTGGTTGCTCCGCGGGCCAGTGAGCTGATCTTTCCGGTAGCGATCGCAGTGGCCCAGCGACTCACTGTTGATCAGGTGGCGGATTCATTCACCGTCTATCCCTCGCTGACCGGCTCCATCGCCGAGGCGGCTCGTCGACTGAAGGGCACGGGCACAATCAGTTGAGTACGCGGGTCGGTGGGTACCGTTTGCCTGTGAGCGTTGCATCGACGATCACACCCACTGCGGTCGCAGACCTGCTGCGCGGTCGCGGTTGGGTCGCGCTCACTGGCGCGGGCATGTCGACCGACTCTGGGATTCCGGACTACCGGGGCCCTACGTCGGTCCGGGCCACGCCGATGCAGTACAGCGAGTTCGTCGGCTCAGCAGAGGCCCGGCGGCGGTACTGGGCTCGTTCCTATCTGGGCTGGCGCCGAATCGGTCGTGCCGAACCCAACCCTGGGCATCGGGCGCTTGCCGATCTGGAAGCCGCGGGACTGGCCGGAGTGATCACCCAGAACGTGGACGGACTGCACTCAGCCGCAGGTAGTACCCGTGTGATCAACTTGCATGGCGACATTGCCACGGTCGTGTGTCTGGAGTGCGGTGATCGCTCCGCACGCAGCGACTTGCAGCGCCGGTTGACGAGCGCGAACCCGACGCTTGAGCAGTCCCTCGTTCTCCAGCATGCCGAGCTGCGACCGGACGGCGACGCGGTAGCCAACGACTGGCAGCGATTCAGGCTGATTGGCTGCGTGCAATGCGGCGGGCGTCTCAAGCCCGATGTTGTGTTTTTCGGGGAGTCGGTGCCCAAGTCGCGAGTCGAGGCAGCATACGCACTGATGGAGCGTGCGGAGATCCTCGTGGTCCTCGGTTCATCACTCACTGTGATGTCTGGTTTGCGCTTCGTGCGGCACAACGCGAGGCTGCAGCGACCCGTTGTGATCATCAACCGAGGCGCGACCCGCGGCGACGAGCTCGCCAGCGTGAAGATCGATGGCGGTTGTTCGGAAACGCTCGTTCAGCTTCGTGCAACGCTCGTCGGATAAGCCCTACTTGCGCTGGCCCTGAGCCCGTCGAAGGGCTTCCTGGCCTACTCGAACATGCCTCCAAACATATCGCCGATTCCGCCGCCGACGTCGCTGGCGCCCTCACCGATTCCGCTGCCGATTTCGCCGGCGCTGTCACCGATACCACCCATGAGATCACCAGCGCCCTCGCCGACTCCGGAGAACATGTTGCCCATGCCACCGAACAGC
>DASRJV010000230.1:0-4044 GCA_035649295.1 Propionibacteriaceae bacterium | reverse complement strand
CGGGTCGCGGGCGCACGCCAAGGCGCTGCAGCGAGCCGGATTGCTCACTGACGACGAGCTAGCAGCGATGATCGACGGCTTGGAAATCTTGGCGTCCGAGGCCGCCTCCGGGGCATTCCAGCCAGCCGAGACTGACGAGGATGTGCACGGCGCGCTGGAGCGGCGGCTGGTAGAGCTGGTCGGTCCCGAGCTCGGCGGCCGGTTGCGTGCCGGCCGGTCACGCAACGACCAGATCGCGACCTTGATCAGGATGTACCTACGGGACGCTATGCGGGCGGTGACTGCTGGGCTGAGCGAAGTGGTCAGCGCCCTCAGCAGCCAAGCGCGTGATCATCTTGGTGTCGCCATGCCGGGCCGTACCCATCTGCAGCATGCTCAGCCGGTGCTGCTCTCGCATTACCTGCTGGCGCATGTGTGGCCGCTGCTCCGGAACTGGGATCGCATCCGTGATCTTGACCGACGGCTCGCGGTCAGCCCGTACGGGTCCGCAGCCCTGGCCGGCACATCGCTGGGCCTGGATCCTGGCGCTATTGCGGCGGAGCTGGGCTTCGATGCCAGCGTGGCGAATTCGATCGATGGCACCTCCTCTCGTGATCTGGTGGCTGAGGCGGCGTACATCTGCGCTCAGATTGCGGTTGACCTCTCCCGGCTGAGCGAGGACGTGATCATCTGGGTAACCCAGGAGTTCGGACTCGCAACGCTGGCTGACGAGTGGTCGACGGGCTCGAGCATCATGCCGCAGAAGAAGAACCCCGACATCGCCGAGCTGACTCGGGGCAAGGCCGGGCGCATGATCGGCAACCTCACCGGTCTGCTGGCCACGCTGAAAGGGTTGCCCCTGGCGTACAACCGTGATCTGCAAGAGGACAAGGAGCCGATCTTCGACTCCATCGACCAGCTGCTGATGGTCTTGCCCGCAGTCACCGGTCTGGTTTCCACGTTGTCTTTTGATCATGAGCGGCTGGAACGGCTTGCCCCGATGGGATTCTCACTCGCCACCGACATCGCCGATTGGTTGGTACGGCAGCGAGTGCCCTTCGCCGAGGCACACGAGATTGCCGGCGCCTGCGTACGGCGCTGTGAGGCAGCCGGCTTGGACCTCACCGATCTCAGCGAGGAGGACCTGGCCGAGATCTCACCACATCTCACTTCGGAGGTCCGATCGGTCCTCAGTGTCACGGGCTCCATCAATAGCCGTAACGGTCGTGGTGGCACCGCGCTCGTCCGGGTCCGGGAACAACTCGACGAGGTTGGAGATGCCGTGAGCTCCGTTGACGCGTGGCTCCAGCGATAACCGACTGTCGGCCCGCCGTCCAAAGCCGGACTCAGTTCAGAGCGCCATCCACAGATATCCGACATCCCGGCTCAGCGAAGCCTTTCGGCAACATGCTTACTCAAAATCGTCGAGAGAGCGTCTCATGGGAGTAAGTACGAACTGGCTCGGGCATGTCGAGATCGTGCCTCAGTCGACTCAGCGACGTCGCAAGGGGACGAAGGCCTGATCTGGCTGAATCAAGAGTGTGTGTACTATGTGTGTATGGCGCGGATGAATATCTACCTCCCCGATGATTTGGCAGCGAAGGCTCGTGCCGCCGGGCTCAACCTTTCGGCAGTCACCAGGGCGGCAGTCGAGGCGGAGCTTGCGAGATCGCTGACCGATCGTTGGCTGGAGCGGGTGTTGGCACTTGCTCCGACATCGGTTAGTCACGACGAGGCAATCGAGGCGCTGGATGCAGCGCGGGAGGACTTCGGTGCACGAGGCTGAGTCAATTGTTGTCGACGCTTCTGTAGTGGTAGATCTAGTCGCCCGAACTTCCTGGGCACCAGCCGTCGGCGCCCGCCTGCGCGGATCTGCCTGGCATGCTCCCGCGCACCTCGATGCCGAAGTACTCTCAGCTCTGGGACGACTGGAGCGAGCAGGCAGGCTCGACGCCGTCGAGGCGGCTGAAGGTCTCCTTGCGCTTTCGGAATTGCCCATCGAGCGGCACGTCCTGCCGCCTCTACTGCTCAGCGCGTGGACCTTGCGTAACGAGCTGCGCCTGGTCGACGGCCTTTATGTAGAACTGGCCCGGCAGCTGGGCCTGCGACTGATTACAAGCGATCGACGGCTGGCGCGGGCTGCTGCGCCGATCGCCGAGGCGATTAGCTAGGCGCGGCGCTACTGTGGTGCCCCGTGAGCGCCGTGCTTGAGGAACTGAAGTGGCGTGGCCTGCTGGCCGAGTCCACCGACGAGGAGGCTCTCGCTCGTCATCTTGCTGCCGGGCCGGTCACTTTCTACGTGGGCTTCGATCCGACTGCCCCCAGCCTGCATTTCGGCAACCTCGTGCAACTCATGGTCGCTCGGGTGCTGCAGAGAGCCGGCCACAAGCCGCTGTTACTGGTTGGCGGCTCCACAGGACTGATCGGTGACCCGAAGGAGTCGGCCGAGCGGGCCCTCAATACCAAGGAGACGGTTGCCGGCTGGGTGGAGGGCATCCGCCGCCAGGTGGCAAAGTTCCTCGAGTTCACCGGAGACAACCCCGCGAAGATCGTCAACAACCTGGACTGGACGGGGCCGATGCCGGTGTTGGACTTTCTTCGCGACATCGGCAAGCACTTTCCGATCAACCGGATGCTGGCTCGCGACGTTGTCCGCCAGCGACTCGAGTCCGGCATGTCCTACACCGAGTTCTCCTACGTCCTGCTACAGGCAATGGACTACCTGGAGCTCTATCGCAACTACGGCTGCACACTCCAGTTCGGTGGTAGTGATCAGTGGGGCAATATCACTGCCGGCGTGGAGCTGATTCGCCGGACGGAAGGGGCGCGGGTGCACGCCATGGCGACGCCGCTGCTCACCAAGGCGGACGGGAGCAAATTCGGTAAGACCGAGACGGGAACCATCTGGCTCGGCTCGGCTGAGACGTCGCCCTACGCGTTTCACCAGTATTTCCTCAACACCGAGGACGCCAAGGTCATCGAATACCTGAAGGTCTTCTCCGAGCGTGATCGTGAGGAGATCGACGATGTTGCTCGCCGCACGGCGGAGCATCCAGAGCAGCGCACGGCGCAGCGGGTGCTGGCCGATGACGTCACGACGCTGGTCCATGGGTCTGCGGAGCGGGATGCCGCAGTCCAGGCCGCCGAGGCGGTCTTCGGCCGCTCCGATTTGCGTGACCTGCCGGAGTCTGTGCTCGATGACGTCGCTGCCGAAATTGGTGCGACGCAGCTGGAAGCCAACGGTGAGCTGCCCACGGTGGTCGAGGTGCTTGCGGCCGGTGGCGTCGTATCCAGCAAGGCGGCCGCCAGGCGGGCGATTACCGAGGGGGGAGCCTACGTCAACAACAAGCGCGTCACAGATCCCGAAGCCAGACTCGCGGAATACGACCTGCTACACGGGCGTTATGTCATCGTGCGCCGTGGCAAGCGGACGGTGGGCGCCGTGAGTATCCGGCGCAGCTGATCGCAAGCCCGGTTCCCGTTGACCCAGCGGTCTTGGAGGAGTACACTCGCCTAGGCCTTTTGCGAGGTGCGGGACGCAGCAGTTATCTGCGGCGGCCGACTCGCAGGAAACCAACCGCTACGACTCCACCGGACGCCCAAGGGCTCAACCGGATGGGTTCGTGTCGGCTCGGAGGACGACACACCGATTTGACTCGACGTGATCGCACTCCGTAATGTGGATCGAGTTGCCCCAAGCCGGTCTGATGAGGATCCGGCGCGGTGTGCGCCCGAAACTTGAGAACTCAACAGCGTGCTAAAAGTCAATGCCAAATAATGCACAAAACCCCGTACTTGGACTGGCGACGCCAGTTCGAGTTCGGTTCCTTTGATTGATTGACAGATAGATCCAGCATTGGGTCTTTTGATCAGCGATCGAACTAGTTGAGACACACAACCGACGCTCGCAAAGCGGCGTCGGATTTTGTATAGATTTCAACGGAGAGTTTGATCCTGGCTCAGGACGAACGCTGGCGGCGTGCTTAACACATGCAAGTCGAACGGTAAGGCCCCTTCGGGGGTACACGAGTGGCGAACGGGTGAGTAACACGTGAGCAACCTGCC
>DASRJV010000229.1:0-5651 GCA_035649295.1 Propionibacteriaceae bacterium | reverse complement strand
CCACGCCTGTATTGCGATATCCATCGCCGACCCTCTCCCGGTTGATTGCTCCGCTCGCTGCGCTCGCTTCGCGCGGCTTGACGTTGTCCACTTTGACCCGGACAACGGTATGGGTCAGGTCTGACAGAAATGGCCGCTAGGAACTCTCGCGCGGAACCCCTAGCCCGGCATCCCGGGCCCTCAGGATCGCCTGCGCTCGGTCCGCGACCTGGAGCTTGGTAAAGATCGAGGACAGGTGGTTGGCGACGGTCTTGGTGGACAGGCCGAGACGGGTAGCGATCACCGAGTTGGGCATCGCCGCCGCCAAGAGGTCCAGGATTTCCCGCTCCCGCGCAGTCAACTCGGGAAACGGATCAGCGGCCGGCGCCGGAGTCGCAAAGAACCGCAGTACGCGCTGCGCGATGCCCGGCCCGAAGATCGCCTCACCTGATGCGACGGCCCTGATCGCCCGGGCAATCTCCTCCTGCTCCGCACCCTTGACCACATAGCCGCGAGCTCCAGCCCGCATCGCCGCGAACACCGAGTCGTCATCATCGAACATGGTCAACACCAGCACAGCAACCTCAGGTGCTGCTCGAGCGATCTCCCGCGTCGCTGCAAAGCCGTCCTGGCCAGGCATCTGCAGATCAAGCACCGCTACATTCGGCCGCTGCAACACAACTTCGCGTACGGCTTCCCGACCGTCGGCTGCAACCCCCACCACCTCAATGCCCTGCATCGACCCGAGCAGCGCTGCTAGACCCGCCCGGACGACGGGATGATCATCGGCCAGCACCACGCGAATGTCGCTCATGACAGCGGAAACGAGGCGACAACTTGGCCGCCGGTCGGCGTCGGCCCTGCCCTGAACGACCCACCGAGCTCCGCAGCGCGCTCGCGCATCGCGCTCAGCCCGACGCCCGGGGCCCACGCGCCATTCGGCGGCCCATCATCGGTGATCGACAATTCCAGTCGCTCGCCGAACCGCAGTCGGACTAGCGCATCCGTGGCCTTGGAGTGGCGTACGACATTGGTCAGGGCCTCGGTCGCGATCCGGTACGTCGCCACCTCGATTGCGGCGGGCAACGTCGGCACCTCCTCAGGAACGTCGAGCCGAACCTGCACGGATTCTCCATCAGCGCGCCAAGCAAGTTGATCAGCTCGCTGCCGCAGGGCTGCTACCAGCCCGAGCTCATCAAGCGCCGGCGGCCGAAGATTGTCGACCAGCCGGCGTACGTCGGCCAACGCGGCCCGTGTGTCCCGCCGCAGGGTGGTCAACAGCCGCTGTGACTGCTCGGGGTCATCATCAATCGTGTTGGCCGCAGCATCGGCGGCAAAGGCAATCCCAGTCAGGGTCGGGCCGAGCCCGTCGTGCAATTCGCGGCGCAACCGCCGCCGCTCCTCCTCGCGTGCTGCGACGATGCGCTCTCGAGACGCCTGCAACTCCTCGGAGACCACAGTCGACTGCACCGCGACCGCGACGGGATCCGCCAGCATGGCCAGCGCTCGACGATCAGCGGCTGCCAACTCGTGCTCACCGGCGCGCAGCCCGATTGTCAGTTCGGCAGCCGACGTGCCGTCATGGGTGAGCGGCCATGGGCGCACACGCTCTGATGGTTCACCGTCGCTGGCCAAGATTTTGCCGTCCCGTTCGATCGCGAGGTAGGGCAGCCGGAGGGACGTACGGATCGTCGTCACTGCTCCTTGCAGTCCCGCATCCGGAGTGGCGAGCTGCTCGCCGAGCCGGGACACCACCCGAGCCGGGTCGCCGCGATCACCGTACAGCGCGCCGTCGACAAGTCGTTGCAGCCGCGGCAGTAGGGGCACTGCAATGATCACGAGCAGCACGCTGACAAAGGCGGACCAGCGCAGGCCCACCGGGGTGAACCGGCCGATCATTGCGAGGAGTGCCACGTAGGCGACGACGACCGCCAAAAGCAGCATCATCCAGGCCAGTAGACGCGCGACCACGAGGCGGATATCGAGCAGCTCCTGGTGCACGATGGCAACCGTGACTGCAATCGGAATGAGCGGGATGGCCAACAGCACCTCGACGGGCGTGCTGGCGACGAGGCCCCAGGGCAAGATGACAATCAACGCCGCGAGAACCGCAAGTAGCAGCCAGAGAAGCTGGCGGCGCTCCACTTCTGATCCGCGTCGATAACGGACGACCAAAGCGGCCACGCCCAGCGACAGCGCTAGCAAGTTGCGCAGCTCAGCGACCGTCCAGAGAGGCTGTAGCGCGTTGTAGCCCGCGATAGTGAGATAACCAACCGGCAGCCCCGGTTCTATCGGATCCGGACTGGCGGCCATCTCGATCGCGAACAAGGGAGCGGTCACAATCACCGCGACAACCACCCAATTCCACCGCCGCGACGGTGGACGGCCGTCTGGGAAGAGCAACAGCGCCAGCGGCAGGCACAGCCCGATCGACCATGGCCATGACCAGGCGAACAATGTGAGGAGCAGGCGCAGGGCCGTCGGCGGCGCCTCGGCCGCTATCAGTAGCTGAATCGCGGGTGCCGCGGCTGCTGTCGTCGCATGAGCCAGACCGGCGGCGATGAAGAGCCAGCCGATCGGATTGCGCGGTCGGTGCCACGCCAAGATGCCGCCGCAGCCGGCAAATGCTCCTCCCATCAGGCTGTTCGTCACGACGAACGCGTCGAGCGCGTCCTGCCAGGACCAACCGATGCTGATCGACATCACGGCCGCAGCCACGACCTCAGCTATGGCAAACCCGGCGAGGCCAGCCGCGAGCACACGAGCCCAGCGGCCCGGGTACTCCCGTGGTGTCATAGCCCAAGTCTGCGCCGACTACCCTCCCGATGTCCCGGGAAGACTTCCCGATCTGGCCGGGGAACTTCCTACCTCTTAGAGACAATCGCCTCATCCGGAGAACCCGCTCGTGTTTCGACAGTGGAGACGTCCGGCCAAGTGGGTCGGAGCAAGATCTCGAGGAGGTATCTGGAGATGACTCGTCTCTATCGCGCCGGGCTGATCGTGCTCGGCCTGCTCTCGTTGGTGGATTTGGCTTCGCCGCTGTTCACTGACGGTCAACATCCGCCAATGGTGATCGCTTTGATCGGTGCGGGGCTCGGCTTGATCAGCATCATCTTGGTGATCTTGGCATGGCGAGGCCGGGTGGCGGCTGCGATCACTCTTGTTGTGCTGCGGCTCTTGTCGGCTTTGACCGCCGTGCCTGCGTTTCTCGAGCCGGGTGTGCCCACCGGTCTGATGATCGCAGCGGGTTTCGGCATTGGACTCACCGTAGTTGGTGCCGCCCTGGTCCTGGCCGGCCTGAGACGTCCAGCTGTGGTGAGTGCATGATGACCGCTGTAGACCGGGCAACCCCGACCCGAGCAGTTGCTCAGGCGTCAGCCGCCGGCTTGGTACGCCGGCTGGGCGGTGCGCTGGCCCTGATCATTGCACCATGGGGTTTCGTGATCACGAACGCCAGCTATGCCTGGATGATCCGCAATGGCGGCAGCGACGAAACGGGAGCCGATGCGCTGGCACTCGCCGCAACAGGCCCTCAGATACTTCGGCCCTGTCTCGTGGCAGGAATGATCGGTTGCCTGCTGATCATCCCAGCCGTGCTGACAGCATTGAGCCTGGCTCGACGGTCGCGGCTGGCCTTCATCGGGGGATCGGCGATGATAGCCGGCTACGTGTGCTATTTCGGTGTGCTGCTCAGCAATGTGATCATCATTGCGATGGCGGAGCGCGGCGGGCCGCTAGGCGACTACGCGGCAGTGATCGATGCGAGCCAGAGCGATCTCTCGATTGCCTGGGTGTTCCCGATCTTTATCGTAGGCAACTTGCTAGGCACGTTGCTCTTCGCAATTGGCCTGCTGCGGAGCCGCGCGGTTCCCATCTGGTCGGCAATCTTGATCATGCTGTGGCCGCCGTTGCATATCGCCGGGCTGTTCCTGGGTGGTGAGGTCCTCGAGGTGATCGGGGCCGTGTTGCAGGCGATCGGATTCGCCGGAGTGGCGGCGGCGGTGCTTCGTCAGTCGCGCCAGGAGGTGTCCATAGGGTAGCGGTGTGGAAGAACGCGTACTCGGTCGGACTGAGCGTCCAGTCTCCGTGATCGGGCTTGGCACCTGGCAACTCGGTGCGGATTGGGGCGAGGTGAGCGAGACGGCGGCGCTGGAGGTGCTCGGCGCCGCCGCCGAGTCTGGGGTGACGTTCTTCGATACTGCTGACGTCTACGGTGACGGTCGTAGTGAGCGACTGATCGGCCGTTTCCGTGTCGAGAACCCCGAGCTGCCGATCATGGTCGCAACCAAGATGGGCCGGCGAGTTGATCAGGTGCCAGACAACTTTACGCTGCAGAACTTTCGCGCCTGGAGCGACAGATCGCGACGCAATCTGGGCATGGATCAACTTGATCTTGTCCAGTTGCACTGCCCGCCGACGGCGGTCTACTCGAGTGATCGGCTGTACGACGCGCTTGACACACTGGTAGCCGATGGAGCGATCGCTAACTACGGGGTAAGCGTCGAGACCTGTGACGAGGCGCTCACGGCGATCTCCAGGCGCGGTACCGCGACCGTGCAGATCATCCTCAACGCGTTCCGCCTCAAGCCGCTGGAAGCAGTTCTGCCTTCAGCGACGGCTAATGGCGTCGGGATCATTGCCCGCGTTCCCCTTGCCAGCGGCCTGCTCAGTGGGGCGTACACGACCACGACCACGTTTGCTGAGGATGATCATCGAACCTTCAACCGCGGTGGACAAGCGTTCGACGTAGGCGAGACATTCTCTGGTGTCGACTACGAGACCGGCATAAGGGCAGCGCAGCAGTTTGCTGATCTTGTGGCCAAGTTGCCGTTCCAGGCGACGCCGGCGCAGGCTGCGCTGGCCTGGGTGGCGCAGCAGGCCGGCGTAACGACAGTGATACCAGGTGCGCGTACCGTCGCGCAGGCCACAGCCAATGCGGCAGCTGGCGAGCTACCGCCGCTCGGCAAGGACTTCATGGCCGGCGTGCGCGACTTGTACGACCGGGAGCTAAGGGCCCAGATCCATGATCGCTGGTAACCCACTAACTGCCGACTTGTCAGACCTACGTTGACCTATGATCCAACTGGATTCGGACAAGTCGGCGGGTCAGCTGGCCGGCCGCTGGGCTCAGTGATCTTCACGCTAGACAATCTCTGTTACGGGATGATGTGGAATATCGCCCCGGTTCCGGGACAGATGGCAACGATCTTCTGGTTGTCCTTTGCTGCCAGTTCCACGATGTCCCTAGCGTCACGCTCATCAACGCCGCACACGCGAGAGACCAGTAGCTGCGCCGCGACGCCGAGGCTCATATTCTCGTAGGTGAGGTTATCGCCGATGATCACGGTAATCAGTGCCCTGGAGGTTTGCGCGCTGGCGTCCATTCCCAGCATCCCGACAGAGAGACATCCCGCCGCAAGCATGAGTGCAAGCTTGCCAATGAGCCTAGTCTTGATCATGATCGCGATCCCACTCCAATCCTTGGCGATTTTACACCTCGCGGAGTAAATTCCCCCTCCCCGATCTTGGTTTGGCCGGACGTCACCGAGGTGTTTGGGTGGAGGTCATCGAGATGCTAGGGATACGCGACGTGGCCGATCAGCCGCCGTTCTGGGCGGGGGAGCGGCCCTTCCGCAGTGGGCTGAGGTGCTTGGCGGCGCGGACAACCGGCT
>DASRJV010000228.1:0-3880 GCA_035649295.1 Propionibacteriaceae bacterium | reverse complement strand
GGAAGAGTTTGAACAGCTCAAGCAGAAGGCGCTGGCCTCTTGATTTCTGTGCTGCGACGGGTCGCGCTCTCGTTATTGATCTTGGCGGGCCTGGTTGCACCGCCGACACTCGCCGTCGCGTCCCCGTCATCAGAACATCGGTCCGACCTCATTGTGCTGCGCGGTGCCGACTCCGCGGAGGGCATCGCGAAAGGCAACGGAGCCACGTTCTATGCAGGTGAGCTGTTCACCGGTGACATCTATCGAGGTAACCTTCGCCGCGGCACTGCAAAGAAGTTCATTGATGCGCCCGATGGTCGCAACGCGCTCGGCATGGCCTTCGACCGTCGTCACGATCTGCTCTTCGTCGCCGGCGGCCAGACCGGGCAGGCATACGTCTACAACACTCGCTCCGGCAAGACGGTCGCGTCCTATCAGCTCGGCAGCGCAGGGACTTCGCTCATCAACGATGTGACTGTGACACGCAAGGGCGCCTGGTTTACCAACTCGTTCCAGTCGGTGCTCTACTTCGTGCCGCTCAACAAACATGGCCGGCCTGGAACCTTCCAGACGCTGCAGCTCAGCGGACCGGCCGCCGCGCTCAGCGGGGACTTCAACCTCAATGGGATTCGGGCCGCCCATCACGGGCGGACCCTGATCGTGGCGCACAGCGCCGCCGGTGCGCTCTATACCGTCGACCCGAGAAGCGGCGCCAGCGCTGCTATCGCTGGCATCAGTGTCCCGAATGTCGACGGCATCGAGCTGTCAGGCAGGAAGCTGTGGGCGGTACAAAACGCGAGCAATCAGATCAGCCGCATCCAGCTTAAGAAAGACCTGACCGCGGGCGTCGTCGTGAAGGTGATCACCAGCGATCTCTTCCAGACGCCGACGACAGCGGCACGTTTCGGCAAGGTCCTGGCGGTTGTCAACGCGAAGTTCGATACCGGCTTCCCACCGACTGCCGACCAGTACGAGGTCGTACTCGTACGCGCCTAGTTCCGCATTCGGGGCCGTCCCTAGGCTGTCTTCATGGAATACCGCGGCCTTGGACGTACCGGAATGCAAGTAAGCCCACTTTGCCTAGGCGCGATGATGTTCGGCGCCTGGGGCGAGCGCGATCACGACGTGTCGATCAAGATCATCCACCGAGCGCTGGACGTCGGCATCAACTTCATCGACACTGCGGATGTCTACTCGCTCGGTGAATCGGAAGAGATCGTCGGCAAGGCACTGGCCGATGGGCGGCGAGATGACGTCATCGTGGCGACGAAGTTCCATGGACCGATGGATGTGGCCGCGGGCGAGAGCGGTGGAGATCCTAATAGGCGCGGCAACTCGCGGCGTTGGATCATCCGTGAGGTCGAGAACAGCTTGCGCAGGCTGCAGACCGACTGGATCGACCTGTACCAGGTCCATCGACCCGAACCTGGGACCGACGTCGAGGAGACACTGTCGGCGCTCACCGACTTGCAGCGCCAAGGCAAGATCCGGGCATTCGGATCCTCAACGTTCCCGGCGCAGGAGATCGTTGAGGCGCAGTGGGTCGCCGAGCGCCGCGGACTTGGCCGCTTTGTCACCGAGCAACCGCCCTATTCGATCTTGGCACGCGGTATCGAGGCCGATGTGCTGCCGGTGGCTGAGACGTACCGAATGGGAGTCATCCCCTGGAGCCCACTCGCCGGTGGCTGGCTGACCGGCCGCTACCGGAAGGGTCAGGACGTGCCGCAGTCGCACCGCGCGACGCGGGTTCCTGGCCGCTACGACCTGCAGAACCCGGGGAACCAGGCCAAGCTCGAGGCAGTTGAAGAGCTCGCGCTGTTGGCCGAGGACGCCGGGCTCTCGCTGATCCACCTGGCATTGGCCTTTACGCTTACGCATCCCGCAGTGACGTCACCGATCGTTGGTCCCCGCACGATGGAGCAACTGGAGTCGCAACTGGGCGCAGTAGACGTCACATTGAGCGACGACATGCTTGACCGCATCGACAAGATCGTGCCACCCGGAGTGACCCTGAACCGTGACGACTCCGGCTACATCCCGCCAGCGCTGCGGAATCCAACGCTGCGCCGACGCCGCACGGTCTAGGCGGTCCGTCCGCACGCCCGAGGCCATCAGAGAGACGATGCAGCAGCAGAGAACTGTACCTTGGCAAAGACGCCGTTGTGATCACTTGCATTGACCGGGAATCGGCTCGAGTCTGTCAGCATGATCGCGGCCGCGTAAGGCTTGACAGTCGGCGACGTCAGTACATCGTCGATCCACTCGCTCTCGCGCTTGGTGACTTTCCAACCGTTGAACGTATTGCAGGTGCGCCGCGTGATCAGGGTCGCCGATAGCTTCGCGCGTAGATGCTGGTACCCAGCGTTGCTGGCGATCTTGCGAACGCTGGCATTCGTTGGCACCGAGTTGAAGTCGCCAAAGAAGACCACCCGCTCGTGATCAGGTCGCTGCTCGATCAAGGTGATCGCCAGCTTGATCTGCTCTTGCCGGATCGCCTCTTCGTTTGGGATGTTCACGGCTAGATGGGTGTCGACAAACCAGGTGAACTCGCCTGTCTTGATTGACTGCAACTTGATCATGGTGATCGGACGCTGCTTGGTGACACCCAAGACTTTGTAAGGCAACCCGGCCTGGAATTGATCAAGTGCTACCCATTTGGTGGCGTCCCATATGATCTTGGCCGTGCCGGATCCCCAGAACGTCCAGTTCGGCCCCAGACCCTGGGTGATCTCTGCCGCCATATTGTTCGTGCATTCCTGCACGCCGATCACCGAAGGCGCGCAGTCCTGAATGAACTTGATCAAGTACGGCCTGCGTCGACTCCAGCGTCGACGTGGAAATAGCTCCATCGCATTCTCATTACGGCAGTTGAGAGTCAGCACCCGTGCAGCAGTACTCATTGCTACTTGATCACCTCCAGCTGCCTCCACCGTTGGCACCGACGTAGTTCGGAGCGCTGACCAGAGAGTGCCCGCCCAGTATGAGCAGCATTTTGGCAGAGAGCTCGCATCCTTTCCGACCTACGACGGTTTGAAAATCCATCTCCTGAGAGGTGACCGAGGTGAGCGAGCCGGAAAGGCCGCATGTCAGGTCGATGAACCGCCGATGGGACGATGTGTACTCGGGCACCCCATCGAGAAAGGGCAGGCGCTATGGAAGAACCACGCAAGCTGTACCGCAGTCAAACCCAACGCATGTTGGCCGGTGTATGTGGGGGCCTGGCCGAGTATTTCAATATCGACGCAACGGTGATGCGGGTGCTGTTCCTCATACTTGCCGTATTCGGCGGTTCGGGACTCGTGCTCTACCTGGTGATGTGGATCTTCGTTCCTGACGCAAGCAAGGCTTGAGCTCAACCTCCAAACCTCGAAGTCTCAAAGGGAGAAAGGGAAGGTCGGATGGATTACAGACTGGAGGTCATCGGTATTCCCGTTTCGGATGTCTATGTGGTTGCCGATGCTGACGGGAACGGCTGGTCCGTCCAGGGATTCAAGCGCTAGGACACGATGGACCGAGTCGAGCTGTCGCCCTCGGACATCCGGGAGCGCGGCCGCGACTGCTACCAACGGCGCCGGTGGGTGGACGCCTTTGCTGCGTTGTCCCAGGCTGATCAGATCGAGCCGCTCGCCGCCTCCGACCTCTGGCTGCTCGCCTGGTCCGCACACCTCAGTGGACGCGACGAGGACTTCGCTCACGCCATGAGCCGGGCTTATCGCGCGTACCTCGACACTGCTCAGCCATTGACCGCCGCCCGCTGCGCCGGCTGGCTCGGCGCCGTCCTTGCACTCGGCGGGGAAGCCGGACCAGGAGCAGGTTGGCTGAGCCGAGCCGAACGCCTTGTCGAGCGCGCCGGTGTCGACTGTGCCGAACGTGGCTTCCTGCTCGTTGCCAGCGCATTCGA
>DASRJV010000227.1:0-5798 GCA_035649295.1 Propionibacteriaceae bacterium | reverse complement strand
ATCCATATCTAGTAGTTACATGCATGTGGTTCATCCACAAATTGTGGTTTGATACTCACATAAGTCCACAGGAAGATCCACAGGATCTTCCCGGAAGCACACAGGGTCATCCCCAGATCTGTCCCCAGAGGGCGAACTGGGAACGATTCGAGCAGCAGGAAAGGAGCCGGAGGAATGCACTGCCCGTACTGTCGCCACACCGACTCCAAAGTGCTCGACTCGCGGACGACGGACGATGGCGCGAGCATCCGTCGTCGGCGTCAATGTCCATCCTGTGAGCGGCGGTTTACCACCATCGAGCAGATGCAGCTCGTCGTGGTGAAGCGCAGTGGAGTCGTGGAGCCGTTCAATCGCGACAAGGTGATCAACGGTGTGCGGAAAGCCTGCAAGGGACGGCCGGTCAGCGAGGACCAGCTCGCCCGCCTAGGGCAGCTGGTCGAGGACTCGCTACGGACCTTGGGCCAGCCCGAAATACCAGCCGATGAAGTTGGAGTTGCGATCCTGGGCCCGCTGCGCGAGCTGGACCAGATCGCCTACCTGCGCTTTGCAAGTGTCTATCGCCAGTTCCGGTCGGTAGAGGATTTCGAGGCCGAGATTGCGCTGCTTCGCATTGAGCAGGAGCCGACCGGCATCGAGCCACTCATTCCGGATAGCGGGGCGGACAACACGGTGAGCAACTTCATCCCGCATCGGCTGACTCCTGCCCGGCAGCGTATCGGCAGCGGTCCTGAACCGCCGCCCTAAGTCTCCAGCAGTCCGGGGGTCTCGACCCGGCAAACCTCGCACGCTCTCGATCATCGGCGTCAGTAATGGCGCCGCTAGCTGAAGGAAAGGCAGAAATGACCGAAACCACCCGTTCGGCGAATGGGCGATCGGAAAAGAAGGGTTCAGCGCCGAATCGCGCCAGGCTGAGCATCGAGCGGGTCTTCACATCAGGTGTGCATCCGTATGAAGAGGTCGCCTGGGAGCGTCGCGACGTCGTGCAGACCAACTGGAAGACCGGTGAGGTGGTCTTCGAGCAGAAGGGCGTCGAGTTTCCTGACTTCTGGAGCGTCAATGCGTCCACGATCGTCACCACCAAATACTTCCGTGGCGCACTTGGCACCGCGGCCCGCGAGCAGAGCCTTCGCCAGCTCATCGACCGCGTGGTGAAGACCTACCGCAAGGCGGGGGAGGAGTACGGCTACTTCGCGGATCCCCAGTCAGCCGAGATCTTCGAGCATGAGCTGACCTGGATGCTGCTGCATCAGTACTTCTCGTTCAACTCACCCGTCTGGTTCAACGTGGGTACCGCATCTCCTCAGCAGGTGAGCGCGTGCTTCATCCTGTCGGTGGACGACTCGATGGACTCGATCTTGAACTGGTACCGGGAAGAAGGGTTCATCTTCAAGGGCGGATCCGGAGCCGGCCTGAACCTTTCGCGGATCAGGTCGTCGAAGGAGCTGCTGAGCTCAGGGGGTACGGCGTCCGGACCGGTTTCGTTCATGCGGGGTGCCGATGCGAGTGCCGGAACGATCAAGTCCGGGGGAGCGACGCGTCGAGCTGCCAAGATGGTGGTGCTCGACGTAGATCACCCTGACATCGAGGAGTTCATCGAGACCAAGGCACGCGAGGAAGACAAGATTCGGGCGCTGCGCGATGCCGGATTCGACATGGACTTGGGCGGGCGCGACATTACGTCGGTCCAGTACCAGAACGCCAACAACTCGGTGCGGGTGACCGACGAATTCATGCGTGCCGTTGAGGACGGCGACGATTTCGCATTGCGGGCCCGCACCGACGGCCGGGTTATCGAGACAGTGAAAGCCCGGGAGTTGTTCGACAAGATGGCCACGGCTGCTTGGGAGTGCGCCGATCCCGGCATTCAGTACGACGACACCATCAACGACTGGCACACCAATCCCGAGACGGGCCGGATCACCGCATCCAATCCGTGTAGCGAGTACATGAGCTTGGACAACAGCTCGTGTAACCTCGCCAGCCTCAATCTGCTCAAGTTCCTCAGCGACGACGACACCTTTGACGCCAAGGCGTTCGAGCAGGCGGTGGAATTGGTGATCACCGCGATGGACATCTCGATCTGCTTCGCCGATTTCCCGACCAAGGCGATCGGGGATACGACACGCGACTACCGGCAGCTCGGCATCGGTTACGCCAACTTGGGCGCGCTGCTGATGGCGACCGGACACGGCTATGACTCCGAGGGTGGCCGGGCGTTGGCCGCTGCGATCACCTCGCTGATGACCGGTGTTTCCTACCGCCGCTCTGCGGAGCTCGCCGGGATCGTGGGCCCGTACGAGGGGTACGCGCGCAACGCCGATGCCCACAAACGGGTTATGCGCAAGCACCAGGCTGCCAACGATGCGTTGCGGACCATCGACACTCTGGACGCCGACATCCGTAAGCGCGCCACTGCGGCGTGGGATGGAGTGATCAAGATCGGTGAGGCGAACGGCTATCGCAACGCGCAATCCTCAGTGATCGCGCCCACCGGAACGATCGGCTTCATGATGGACTGCGACACCACGGGAATCGAGCCAGACTTCTCACTGGTGAAGTTCAAGAAGCTTGTCGGCGGCGGCTCCTTGCAGATCGTCAACCAGACGATTCCGAGGGCGCTGAAGAAGCTGGGATACGCCGACGAGACCGCTGAAGCGATCATCGAGTACATCGCGGAGCACGGTCACGTGATCGACGCACCCGGCCTGAAGCCAGAGCATTACGAGGTGTTCGACACCGCCATGGGTCAGCGAGCGATCAAGCCGATGGGTCACGTACGGATGATGGCGGCAGCCCAGCCGTTCCTCTCCGGGGCAATTTCGAAGACTGTGAATCTGCCGGAGTCCGCGACGGTGGACGAGATCGCGGAGGTTTACCTGCAGGGCTGGAAGCTAGGCCTCAAGGCGCTGGCGGTCTACCGTGACAACTGCAAGGTTGGCCAGCCACTCAGCGATGGTAAGGCCGGCAAGGCGGACGATAAGAGGTCAGGACCAGTCGAGACTGAGGTCGTGGAGAAGGTGGTGTACAGGCCGACCCGCAAGCGACTGCCGAAGTCGCGGCCGAGCCTGACCACCTCGTTCTCGGTGGGCGGGGCTGAGGGCTACATGACCTCTGGCTCCTACCCGGATGATGGTCTTGGTGAGGTGTTCCTCAAGCTCGGCAAACAGGGTTCGACGCTGGCCGGAGTGATGGACGCGTTCTCCATTGCGGTGTCGATCGCGCTGCAATACGGGGTGCCGCTGGAAACCTTCGTGCAGAAGTTCACCAACCTCAAGTTCGAGCCCGCTGGCCTGACAGACGACCCAGACATTCGGATGGCGCAGTCGATCATGGACTACATCTTCCGGCGGCTGGCTTTGGACTACCTGTCCTTCGAGGAGCGAGCCGAACTCGGTATCTATACGGCCACCGAGCGTGCCCGTCAGGTGGAGACCGGGTCGTACTTGCCGGCGGACGAAGAGCTCAGCGAAGCTGAATCGCTCAAGAACGATCCCGGTGATGAAGTCCGAACTGACGAGATGGATGACGTTGGAGCAAAGGCAGCTCCTGTTACCGCTCGCACGACGTCGGAGCTCTTTGAGGAAATCACTGGCACGAGTGTCGATGCTCCGCTTTGTCTGACCTGCGGCACAAAGATGCGTCCCAGCGGTAGCTGTTACGTCTGCGAAGGCTGCGGATCCACCAGCGGCTGCAGCTGAGCCAATCAGTCCTCACGCACGGAGCGCCCTGCGACGTGCGTGAGGAGCATCAAGAAGTGCGTCCGGCTGAGGGCTTTGGGAACACTTCCGGCGCGTACGCGTTACCACAACATGGTTGATGATCGTGACCGTGAGGCGTTGGATGCCTACTCCGCCGCGGTGACCACGGTGGTCAAGCGGGTGTTGCCCAGTGTGGCGAGCCTCAGGGTCCGGTCGCGGCTCGGCGAAGGCGCTGGCAGCGCGAGTGTGCTGACCGACGATGGCTTCATGCTGACCAGCGCCCATGTGGTCGAAGGTTCCAGTGCGGTGACTGCTGCCTTTGTCGATGGCACCGAGACCACGGTCGATGTGGTCGGCCGAGATGCCTTTTCCGATCTTGCTGTGCTGCGCGCTCGAGGTGACGTGCCAGGCCCCGTGACGCTCGGGGACGCAAGCCAGCTGCAAGTCGGCCAGCTTGTGGTCGCCGTGGGTAATCCGCTCGGGCTTGCCGGGAGTGTGACTGCTGGCATCGTTTCGGCCCTTGGCCGCTCGCTGCCAACCAGGCAGGGCCGGGTGGTCGATGAGGTGATCCAGACCGACGCCGCCCTCAACCCGGGCAACAGTGGTGGGGTGCTCGCGGACAGCCGGGGCCGGATGGTCGGGGTCAACACTGCGGTTGCCGGCATTGGCGTAGGCCTTGCCGTACCGATCAACGAGACAACTGAGCGCATCATCAGCGCTTTGATGACCTCGGGTCGAGTACGCCGGGCGTGGCTGGGGATCGCAGGCAGCCAGGCTCCGCTGCCGCCACCGCTGGCGGCCAAACTGGGTCGTCGCGATGGCCTCCGCGTGGCGCAGGTCATCGCTGGCAGTCCCGCCGATAGCGCCGGGCTGAGATCCGGTGACATTGTCGTCGCAGTCGCTGGCACGTCGCTCGGCTCGAGCACCGAGCTGCAACGCCGGATGGTCGAAGATGCCATCGGCCGCCGGGTGGAGATCACCGTCTGGCGCAATGGCGCCTTGGTCGACGTCATCGCGGTGCCACGCGAGCTCACCGAATCTACGAGTTGAGCTTCCCGCTCACCTTTACTGCAAGGGAAAAGGCGACTGGCCCCAGGCAGGTAGGTCGCTGAGCTGCACAGAGGCAACCCATTTGACCCACCAGAATCCTCGTCGATGTGGCGCGACCAGCCGCACCGGCGCACCATACGCAGGCTGCAGCGGCTCACCCTGATAGCCGGTTGCCAGGTACAAAGAACCGGCATCATCTGCTGGGAATCGCCTCCGATAACCTGTCAGGCTTACGACCTCGATGCTTGCTGCTGCAGCAAGGTGCTCGGGAGGAAGCAGGTCCGCGAGACTGACGCCTGTCCACTCTGCCTCGGTGTACCAGCCGCTGGTGCAGTCCAGCCGGGCCCAGATGGCCGTGGAACGCGACCTGATATCGGCGACCGTCAACTCCGCTCCTGCAACCCGGACGTGATGGTCGGTCTCCACGAATGGAACTTGATCAAAAAGCCACATCGTGGCCGGAGCCGCACCCGGGCTCAGATAGTGGGAGCCGGTTGCAATCCTGCTGGCGGATGCAGATCCGGCCAGCCGACCAATGCCCTCGAGGGTGCCGTACGTCGCGGCGACGCCCGCGGCCAAGGCTCCGGTACGCAACAGCGTGCGGCGCGACAAATCGAGTCGACGCAGGCGTTGCCGGCGATGCCGCACTACGTGCCAGGCGAGCAGTGGCGCCGCCAGCGCTGCCGAACCCACGTGTACCTGCATGGGGCTGAGTCGCCAGAAGAGGCCATATCCAATGAACACCTCGAATAGCCCGGAGGCGACGCAAAGTGCGATCAAAACGACTAGCGCGAGGCTCGCGGCTCGCAGCGCCGGAGCGCGCCGAACGATCACGGTCTTCCATGGCACGAGCAACACGACGGCGAGGCCAAACAGACCATGGATCACCGTTGCGAGCCAGGCCGGAATCGCAGTGCCAACGGCAAAGGCCAGGCCACCGGTCGCAGCCGCGCCGACCAGAACGATCAGCAGTGCCACGTTGGTGCGACGTCCCGCACGTCGGAACCCGCCGAACGAGCCGAGCCAGCTGAACATTGTGGCTACCGTCGA
>DASRJV010000226.1:0-5219 GCA_035649295.1 Propionibacteriaceae bacterium | reverse complement strand
GATCATCGCGTCGTCCGACGCCCTGCTGGGTCGGAGCTGGGATCCTGCGAGGCTCCGCCGCTGGAACGCTCTGATCGCAGATTCCATGTTCGGCCGTCCAGGCCGCGCCCGACGCAACTGGCGTACAACCCGGTAACTGTCGACAGATCGCAGCCCCGGCGCTGATTCCACTGCAATCTGTCGACAGTTTCCCGACGAGAGAGAGAGTCAGACCATCATCTGGCGAGCAGTCGGCGGGATCGGTCGCGGCAGCTTGGTGGTGCCGGACAGATACTCATCGACACCGGCAGCGCAGGCTCGCCCTTCGGCGATCGCCCAGACAATCAGCGACTGACCGCGACCGGCGTCGCCGCAGACGAAGACACCGTCCACATCCGTGGCGTAATCCTTGTCCCGCGCCACGTTGCCGCGCTCGTCAAGAGCAACTCCCAGCTGGGTAACGATGGTGTCCTTTTCTGGACCAACGAAACCCATCGCAAGCAGGACGAGCTCGGCCGTAATCTCCTTCTCGGTCCCTTCGATGGGGATGATCTTGCCCCCCTCGAACCTCACCTCCGACAGGCGCAGCGAGGCCACGTTGTCGTCGTAATCGCCGATGAACTCCGACGTCGAGACCGAGTAGACCCGCTCCCCCGCTTCCTCGTGGGCGGAGGACATCCGATAGATCATCGGATAGGTCGGCCAGGGCTGGTGCTCCGGCCGCTCGTCCGGTGGAGTCGGCATGATCTCCAGTTGCACGATCGACTTCGCCTGCTGCCTGATGGCGGTACCGAGGCAGTCAGCACCTGTGTCGCCGCCACCGATGATCACGACGTGCTTGTCCTTGGCGGTGATCTGATTATCGACCTGGCGACCCAGCGCAACTCGGTTGGCCTGCGGTAAGTACTCCATCGCCTGATGAATGCCACCGAGCTCGCGCCCGGGAACCGGCAGCTCACGACCGATCGTGGAGCCGACGGCCAACACGATCGCGTCGTAGCGCTCCCTCAGCTCATCGCCGGTGATCTTGACCCCGACATCAACGCCGCACCTGAAGTTGGTGCCCTCGTCATGCATCTGCCCGATGCGACGATCGAGGACGGCTTTCTCCATCTTGAACTCGGGAATGCCATAGCGCAGCAACCCGCCCGGTGCATCCGCGCGCTCGTAGACGACGACGGTGTGCCCGGCACGTGTGAGCTGCTGGGCGGCTGCCAGCCCGGACGGGCCTGAGCCAACCACCGCGACCCTCTTGCCGGTGAGCCATTCCGGCGGCTGCGGTGTCACCCGGCGCTCATCCCAGCCCTTGTCGATGATCGCGACCTCGACATTCTTGATCGTCACTGGGTCGCGGTTGATGCCCACCACACAAGCGGTCTCGCATGGTGCCGGACACAGCCGTCCGGTGAATTCCGGGAAGTTGTTCGTGGCGTGCAAGCGCTCCAGCGCCTCGTCCCAATCGCTGCGCCAGACCAGGTCGTTCCACTCCGGAATCAGGTTGCCCAGCGGGCAGCCCGTGTGGCAGAACGGGATGCCGCAATCCATGCACCGGCCCGCCTGCTCGGAGATGATCGGCAGCACGGCCCGGCCCGGGGTACCCGGATAGACCTCTCTCCAGTCATGGATCCGCTCCGCCACCGGGCGCCGCGACGCCACCAGCCGCGGCGTCGTCATAAATCCCTTCGGATCAGCCATGGGCTGCTTCCATCATCTTGCTGGTGATCAACGCCTCGTCGAGGCCCTCCGATTCACCCTGCTGGCGAGCCGCGATGACTCGCGCGAAGTCGCGCGGCAGCACCTTTGTGAATCGCCTGGAGGCCGCATGCCAGTCGACTAGCAGCGACTCGGCGACATCGGAGCCAGTCTCCTCGCGATGCCGCGTGATCAGGGATCTGAGCAGCTCAAGATCGGCATCCGATGGTATGAGCGCATCGACCATCTCGGTGTTCAACAGCGTGGGGTCCAGATCAAGGAAGTAGCCGATGCCACCCGACATACCCGCCGCGACATTCCGGCCCGTCTTGCCAAGCACGACAGCGATGCCGCCGGTCATGTACTCGCAACCGTGATCGCCCAGCCCTTCCACCACGGCGGTTACTCCGGAGTTGCGAACGCAGAACCGCTCGCCAACCTGCCCACGGATGAACAGCTCCCCCGAGGTCGCGCCGTACGCGATCACGTTGCCGGCGATGATGTTGTCTGCCGCGACGAACCGAGAGGTACGAGCTGGCCGAACCACGATGCGGCCGCCGGAAAGCCCCTTGGCCAGATAGTCGTTGCTGTCGCCTTCCAGTCGCAGCGTGATGCCGGCTGGCAGGAAGGCGCCGAAGCTCTGCCCGGCAGAGCCTTCGAAGGTGATGTCGATCGTGCCGTCCGGAAGACCCTCGCCTCCGGTGGCCTTGGTCACCTCATGGCCCAAGATCGTGCCGACCGTACGATCGACATTGCGGATCTGGATCGAGGCGCGAATGGCTTCACCGGTCTCCAGCGCCGGCCGGCAGATCCTGATCAACTCTTGGTCGAGTGCCTCAGCAATTCCGTGATCTTGAACTGTGACGTTGTGCAGCACCGTTCCCTCGGGAAGGTCCGGTTTGTGCAAGATCGGCCGGAGATCCAGACCATGCGCCTTCCAGTGCGCTTCAGCCTTTGTCGTGTCGAGTACCTCGACGTGACCGATCGCCTCATCGAGGGACCGAAAACCCAACGCTGCAAGGTGTTCCCGGACTTCCTCTGCGATGAACTCGAAGAAGTTGATCACGAATTCCGGCTTGCCCGAGAACTTCGAACGTAGCTCGGTGTTCTGCGTCGCGACACCCACCGGGCAGGTGTCAAGATGGCAGACCCGCATCATGATGCAGCCGCTGACCACCAACGGCGCAGTCGCGAAACCGAACTCCTCGGCCCCGAGCAGTGCACCGATGATCACGTCCCGACCGGTCTTCAGTTGGCCGTCGACCTGCACCACGATGCGGTCGCGGAGCCCATTCAGCAACAGCGTCTGCTGGGTCTCCGCGAGACCGAGCTCCCACGGGCCGCCGGCATGCTTCAACGAGGTCAGTGGGGCGGCACCGGTACCGCCGTCATGACCGGAGATCAGTACCACATCGGCCTTGGCCTTGGACACTCCGGCAGCGACCGTGCCGACGCCAACCTCTGCGACCAACTTCACATGTACCCGAGCGGACGGATTAGAGCACTTCAGGTCGTGGATCAGCTGCTTGAGATCCTCGATCGAGTAGATGTCGTGGTGCGGCGGCGGGGAGATCAATCCCACGCCAGGCGTGGAGTGCCGAGTCCTCGCTATCCATGGATAGACCTTCTGGCCCGGCAGCTGGCCGCCCTCCCCCGGCTTGGCACCTTGGGCCATCTTGATTTGCAGGTCGCTGGCATTGGTCAGGTAGTCGGAGGTGACCCCGAAGCGACCAGAGGCGACCTGCTTGACGGCGCTCCGCCGCTCAGGATCGTAGAGGCGATCCTTGTCCTCCCCACCCTCACCGGTGTTGGACCTGCCGCCGATTCGGTTCATGGCTATCGCCAGCGTCTCGTGCGCCTCCCTGCTGATGGAGCCGTACGACATAGCACCAGTCGAGAACCGCTTGACGATCTCGCTGACCGGCTCGACTTCCTCGATCGGAAGCGGCGCCCGCTCAGAGGCAAACTTCAGCAGCCCCCGCAAGGTCATCAGCCGCTCGGATTGGGTGTCGATGTGATGGGTGTACTGCTTGAAGATGTCGTAGCGGCCCGACCGGGTCGAGTGCTGTAGCCGGAAGACCGTCTCTGGGTCAAACAGGTGCGGCTCCCCCTCGCGCCGCCACTGGTACTCACCGCCGACGGGCAACAACCTGTGCGCCAACGGGATACCGTCAGCCGGGTACGCGGTCAGATGCCGCTTGCGCACCTCCTCCGCGATCTGCTCCAGAGTTACGCCACCGAGCTTGCTCGTCGTGCCGGTGAAGTAACGGTCGACCACTTCCCGAGACAGGCCGAGCGCCTCGAAGATCTGGGCCCCGGTGTAGGAAGCCACCGTGGAAACACCCATCTTGCTCATCACCTTGAGCACGCCCTTGCCGAGCGCCTTGATGACGTTGCCGACCGCCTTCTCCGGCTCGACGCTGGTGTAGACCTGGTGCCGCGCCAAATCCTCAACCGACTCGATGGCTAGATACGGATTCACCGCTGCGGCTCCATAACCGATCAGCAGCGCGACGTGGTGCACCTCGCGCACGTCGCCGGCCTCCACAACCAGCCCCACCTGGGTCCGCGACTTCTCCCGGACCAGATGATGATGTACGGCCGCGGTAAGCAGCAGTGACGGAATCGGTGCCAGCTCGGCATTGGAGTTCCGGTCGGACAGCACAATGATTCGGGCACCGTCGGCGATTGCCGCCGAGATCTCGGTGCAGAGTTCATCCAGCCTGGCTCTCAGCGCCGCCGCCCCGCCGTCCACCTCATACAGACCGCTGGCCACGTAGGTCTGGTATCCGGGCAGGTCCCCTTCCCGGTTGATCTTGACGATCTTGCTGAGGGCGTCGTCGTCCAGCACCGGGAAAGGCAACACCAACCGGCGGCACGATACCGGGCCCGGGTCGAGCAAGTTACATTCCGAGCCGATCGTGTTGTACAGCGATGTCACCAACTCTTCGCGAATTGCGTCCAACGGCGGGTTGGTGACTTGCGCGAAGAGCTGGGCGAAGTAGTCGAACAACAGTCGCGGCTTATCACTAAGGGCGGCCAGTGGAGTGTCGGTGCCCATGGAGCCGAGCGGTTCTACCCCGCTGGAGGCCATCGGCGCCAAGATCAGCCGCAACTCCTCCTCGGTATAGCCGAACACCTGCTGGCGGCGCGTGACCGAGGCGTGGGTGTGCACCACATGCTCCCTGTCAGGCAGGTCGGACAGCAACATCCGACCGCCGAGCAACCACTCACCATAGGGCGCGGCGGCGGCAAGCTGGGTCTTGATCTCCTCGTCAGAGATGATCCGGTGCTGACCAAGATCGACGAGAAACATCCGGCCTGGCTGCAGCCGACCCTTCTGCACGATCTTGTCCTGCGGAATGTCGAGCACTCCGGCCTCAGACGCCAGTACCACCAAGCCGTCCTCGGTCACCCAGAAGCGTCCGGGACGCAAGCCATTGCGATCCAGCACTGCGCCGACCACGGTGCCGTCGGTGAACACCACCGCGGCCGGACCGTCCCACGGTTCCATCAAGCAGGAGTGAAAGGCGTAGAAGTCTCGCCGG
>DASRJV010000225.1:0-13489 GCA_035649295.1 Propionibacteriaceae bacterium | reverse complement strand
CGCAAGGCGTCGACATGGAACTCACCGCTGGCATCGACGCCCTGGCCGAGCCGCACGATTTCCAGGCGCCGGTCCAGATCTCTCAGACCACCGGAGCCGTTGGGTTCCGCGATCAACAAACGGATCGAATTCGTCCCGCAGTCAATGGCGGCGACGCGCGTCACGAGGTCACCTCCAAGCATGGACGAGTCCAGAACGCGCCCATGGTATGCAAGGCCTCGTCACCGAGCGGGTTGATGCCCGTTCCGGCGGCGAGCGCGTGAGCGACCAGCGCGTGCAGACACTTCACCCGATCAGGCATCCCCCCGGCGCTGATGCCGGCGATCTCCGGTACCGATTCCAGCCGCTCCCGGTCAGCCAGGTATCGCTCATGAGCTCGCCGATAGGCCAGCACAAGATCATGATCACGTCTCAGTCGATCATTCATCTCGGCCATGAGGCCCTGCGACTCCAGAGACGAGCAGGCTGCGACTGCGCGCGGGCAGGTGAGGTAATACGTCGTCGGGAACGGCGTACCGTCCGGCAGCCGCGGTCGGGTGACGACCACCGCGGGCTTGCCGCATGGACAGCGGTATGCGACTCCGATGATGCCGCGTGGCGATCGCTGCAGCTGCGCTCTGACAGCGGCCTCGTCGGCGGAGGTCATGGGCTCGAGCACAGTCGTATTCTCTCAATAGACGGAGTTGAACGACTCGTGCTGCGAGCCGGCGCACGGAGGAAGCGCGAGCGGAGGCGTTCTTTCCTCTGCGAGCGAGGACGACGGCGGCGGACTCGTGATGTTCGTGCCGCCGATCTGCAGGAGGGATGGCGGAACAACGCTTTTCGTTCAGCCAGATCCGACGAAGACGGCGGCGATCCCGAACATCGCAGCGAGCGGAGCGAGCAATCAGGCCCCGGATCGCGCGACGATTGCATGAGCTGCGAGCGTCGGGAATCGCGCGCCGCCGCACGGAGGAGGAGGGAGCGGAGGCGTTCTTTCCTCTGCGAGCGACGACGACGGCGGCGGAACCACCGCGCGATGCGCGAGCAGCTCCCAAATCAAAGTTGAGCTGTTAGCGATCAGCGGGTCTCTCCCGGGCGAAGACACAGCCTTCCGCGTACGGTGGAATGAACCACGAGATCGAGCTGCGAGCGTCGGCATTACGCGAGCAGCTCCACAGAAGTCAGCAACCTGTCAGGAGTCAGCATGGCCGAGGATCGAACACCAGATCCGGCCGACCAGCCCGAGGGCGACGAGACGACGCCTCGAGAAAATCCACCCGAGCCATACCGTCTGGGCGGTTCGGGAGGGTCAGGTAAGAGCCCCGACAACCCCTCCGGCAAGAGCGGCGAGGAGCCCAGCAACCCATTCGAGGCGTTCTTCTCGTCACTTGCCGGCGGCGACATGAACGCCCTCGCGGCCCAGTTGCAGAGCGCCTTTGCGATGCTCGGCGGCGCCGGCTCGATGTTCACCAGCGGCCCGACTGACCCCGAGTCGGGCGTGAACTGGGAAGTCACCAAGAACACTGCGCGCAAGACCGTTGCTTCCCTTGGTCCAGACCCGAGCCCCGATTCGGCGCAGCAGCGCGCCATCACTGAAGCAGTCTCGCTCGCAGAGATTTGGCTGGACCAGGCAACCACATTCCCGCGAGTTGGTACGACAGTGGCCGCGTGGAGCAGGGCAGAGTGGATCGAGCAGACTATGCCGGTGTGGCGGCGCCTGGTGGAGCCAGTCGCATTGCATATCGCCGACGCGATGGAAGGCGCGCTGAACTTCGGCACCACCGAGGAAACTGCGGGTCTGCCCGGACTGGCGGGCATGGAGAAGATGCTGCGGCCTATGCTCCGCACCTCGGGCGCGAGCATGTTCGGCCTCCAGCTCGGACAGGGCCTGGGCAATCTGGCCACCGAGGTGGTCGGCGCCACCGACATCGGTCTGCCACTCAGCGAGCCGGGTCACGTCGCACTGTTACCGACCAACATCAAGGCCTTCGGAGAAGGCCTGGAACAGTCGCCCGAGGATGTCACTCTCTATCTGGCGCTGCGTGAATGCGCGCGGCAGCGGCTCTTTGCCGCGGCAGGCTGGCTGCGATCGCAGATGCTGGCCCTTGTCGAGCAGTACGCGAGAGGCATCACCATCGACACCTCCGCGTTGGAACAGGCGGTCAGCCAGCTCGATGCCAGCAATCTCGAGGAGCTGACGTCGTCGCTGGAAGGTGGTCTGTTCGAGCCGCAGAAGACTCCTGAGCAATTGGCAACACTGGAGCGACTGGAGACCATGCTGGCGCTTGTCGAGGGCTGGGTGGACGAGGTGGTCACGCAGGCGACGGCCCAGTGGATGCCGTCGGCGGCCGCTCTGGCGGAGGCTGTGCGTCGGGCTCGTGCCACGGGAGGTCCGGCCGAGGAGACGTTCGCGACATTGGTGGGACTCGAGTTGCGACCCCGCCGGATGCGTGACGCTGCCAACCTGTGGGCGGCGCTGCGCGACGCCAGGGGGGTCGATGGTCGGGATGCCGTCTGGTCGCATCCAGACCTGGTGCCCACATCAGCCGATCTTGACGATCCCTTGGGCTTTGTCGCCGGCGAGACCCAGTCCGAGGGTGCGGATACCGCGGACTTCGACAGTGCCCTTGAGGAGCTGCTCAAGGGCGAGAGCGACGAAGGCGAAGAGAATTCGAGCAGCTGATCCGCCGATAGCAAGTCTTGAGCTCAACTGTCGCCGGACCTTGGAGACGTGGGCGGCACCCGACCAAGAACAAGATCAACTGCGGCGGCACTATCTTGATCATCTTGCGCGGCACCATGACGGCTGGTCTCGAGCCTGCGTCGGTGTCCACCTCACGGCAAGCTCGCTGATCTGTGCTGCCGCCGAGGGGATGGTGCTGCTGAGCTTGCATGCGCGACTGGGAAAATGGCTCCAGACCGGCGGCCACATCGAGTCAACCGATCCCAGCTTGCAGGCCGCAGCAGAGCGGGAGGCCCATGAAGAAAGCGGCTTAGCCGATCTCCGGCTCAAGTCAGATCCGCTGCTGCTCTCCAAGCATGAGGTGCCCTGTGGCCCCATTCGACCCACCTACCACCTGGACGTGCAATATCTGGTGCTCGCGACTCACCTGAGCCCAGATGTCAGCGAGGAGTCGCTGGACGTGCGCTGGTTTCCCCATGATCAGCTACCAGAGGTCGACCATTCAGTTGTGGCGCTGGTGCGTGCTGCTGCCGTACGGCTCGGCTGGTAGGGCGGATCGCGGAAGCCGGCTAGGAAGCGAACGGATCAGGCAGGCGGCGTACGCTCCCGGGTGACATACCGGTGTGTCGCTTGAACGTGCGAGCGAAGGCAAGACTCTAGGTTTGGCGCAGCTGGGTTCTGACAAGTCACTAGCTCGCCGCTGCGACTGCTGCCGGTCGCGCTGGCAGCGCGCCCAGTTGTCGCATGAGCGCCATGTCATCGCGAACGCCCCAATGCTCAACCGCCTTGCCGTCGCTGAAACGCAAGATGTGGACGTAATCCATAGCAATCTCGCGATTCGTGGGCGGGATGCCCATCATGTCGCCGGTGTGCCGACCGTGCAGGGTGCAGTAGACGACCACCAGATCGCGTTCGCAGATGACCTGGCGGATCTCCCAGCGCTGGTCGCTGAACACCCTCCCGAGCCAGAGCACTGTCTGCTGCACGCCAGCAAGGCCTTGCAGCTCGTCAGGGCGCGCCGAATGATCGATCGAGTTCTCCGCGATCACGTCGGAAAGACCGTTGAGGTCGGCGTTAGGGACGATCTCCTCCCAGATTCGACGCGCCTTTGCCTTGAGTTCCTCGGTCATGAGAGTCCTCCTGCTACAATTAAATAGAATGATACTGAATTAATGTCAGGAGTATTCCACTTAATGGAACCGATCGTCAAGCCCCGTCGGCGATACGATTCGAGCCGCCGTCGCGAGCAGGCAGCCCAGACGCGTCGCGACATCGAGGCCGCCGCCAACAAGCTCTTTCGCGAGCGTGGCTACGCCGGGACATCGATGCCAGCGATGGCTGCTGAAGCTGGCGTCGTCGTCGAAACGATTTACCGGGCGTTCGGCAGCAAGGCTGGATTGTTCAAAGCCGTTCTTGAGGCAGCACTCGCCGGAGGATCTGAACGGGCTGAGCTTCCGCCCGCAGAGCGCCCGGCAATTCGGGCTGTCATAGCGGAGAGCGACCCGCATCGAAAGCTCGAGCTCTACGCAGCCACCCAACCAGGCGTCCATGGCAGATCAGGCCCGCTGTACCGAGTACTCGTCGGCGCCGCAGAGAGCGACCCTGACTTGCGGGAGGTGTTGGACAGCCTTGAGACAAGGCGCCTGCATGGACTGGGAGGGCTGGCCGCTCAGCTCGGAGAAAGCCGCGCTTTGCGTTCCGATTTGTCAGTCGATGACGCCCGGGACATCATCTGGACACTTTGCTCCACGCCAGTACATGACCTGCTGGTTCGTGAGCGCGGCTGGACCTCGCAGAGATACAGAGACTGGCTTGCAGCCGCGTTGAAGCGCGAGCTGCTCGAGCAAGGAGTCTAAGTACCGACCAACCAACTCGGCTCAGCTTGGATCAGCTGCGAGCGTGACTGGGATGCCGTGGTCGTGCGCGGTGCCGATCAGACGCTCCGGAACCGAACGGTCGGACACGGGATTCCATAGCCGGGTACGCAGCGCAGGCTTGAGACCACGCGGATCGTCGAGGTCGAATTCCAGACTCACCTCGGCTAGCGGCTGCTGTGCGCCGTAGTTAGTCAGGATGCTCTCGACGGCCATGACTTCCTCGATGGAGCCGAAGTGCCACGATTTGCCGCGAAACCCGTAGAAGTCGAGCAGCAGGTTGAGACCCGCGCTCGCCTCTAGCTCTAGCAGCCGGATGCGGCGTACGCCCGAGGCAGCGACAAGATCAAACAGGCCGGCGAGCAAGGCAGCAGATCGACCGACCTCGTTGGTCTGCGGCGGGACCGCGAGGGCAGCATGCATCTCCTCGATGTGCGTGCCGATCACACTACGCATGACCGGCCAGGCGACGCGGGCGCTGTACCGCCCAGGCACGGGTAGAACCGCACCAGCTCGGGAGCCCGGCCAGTCAGTACGAGCCGAAACACCCCGGCCAGCAGCCGAAGGTGGATCACTGCCCCGCGCAGAGCCTTCTCGTAGCCGCGACAGATCAGGCGGATAGGGCCGCCAACTTCCCAATCGTCCGCCATGCCCCGCATGGCGTATCCGTAGAGGTGCTCGGCGTCGGCAGCATGTGCTCGAAAGCGATCGGCCAGGGTTTCTCCGGCATCCCAGTGGGTCGAGGCTCTAGGCGCTGCTGCAATGTCCATCAGTCACTTGCGAGTGCGCGACCCGCTAGCAGTGCTCTCGTCTCCTCCCACCCCTCTAAACCTGGATCGAGTCGACTCACATCAGCCGGCGTCCGCAGTCGGTGCCATGCGGGCGTCAGCACGCATCGGCTACGGCGGGGCGCGATGTCGCTCAGCCGCGGGTAAGGGTTGTGGTCCAGGTCGAATGCATCGTCGGGAATCCAGGCGGCCAGTGGCAGGGACACTCCGATTGCCGCACAACCTATTCCGGATCGTTCCGGTGCAATCGCGATGTCTGTCCGGTGGAGAACCTTGAACAACTTGGCGAGCACCAGTCCCGGCAGGTCAGGCAGGTCCGCAGGTAGCACGACCAGCTCGTCGGCGACCTCACTGAGCCGATCCGCCAGGGCACTCGTCGTGATGTCAGCTGGGAGGTGGAGAGCGCCGGGCCAGAGCATGTCGGCCACCGAAGGCGGGCCGGCGACCCCGGACTTGACCCCAATCAGATCCGCCACGACTTCGTAGCAGTCAAGCAGGCATGCTTCGGCGAAGCTGGCCCGATCTATGCCCTCTGGCGCAGCACTCGAAGCTTCGTAGCGGGCCAGTACCACCGCTGCCCGGCGGCGAGATGCAGCCTCAGTCGACATCAGACGCCTCAGCCTCACGGCCCTGGCCCGCAAGGTATCCCTCCAGGTAACCCTTGGCCTTCTCTGCCGCCGGATACCGGCCAACAAGGCGCCAGAAGCGATCAGAATGGGTCGGCTCCACCAAGTGAGCGATCTCGTGCAGCAGAACGTAGTCAACGACCCACACCGGCAGGGGCTGCAGGCGGTGAGACAGTCTGATCAAGCCGGTGCTGGGTGTGCAGGAGCCCCAGCGCTGCTGTTGGTTGGTCACCCAAGAAACGGCGGTCGGCTCGGGCACATGGTCGACAGCCGGTGCCAGGTACGTCGCGGCCAGCTCGCGTGCCCGAGCGGCGAGTGCCTCATCGCCCCGCGGTGCTGACGCCCGCGCCTCTCGGGCGAGCACCTTTTGAACCATGTCCTGCACGAAGGTCCGCTCCTCCGCCTTTGACATGCGTTGTGGGATCAAGACGACGATGGTGTCGCGCTCGCGGTACGCGGTCACCGTGCGGGTCCGACGACGGCTCCGACGAACTTCGACCCGCGGGCCGGGACTGGCCGCTGTCTGCGAGGATTCGCTGCTCGTCCTCCGCTGCGTCCGGTCGCCTTCCTTGGCCTTACCCTCTCGGCCAGGCAGCGGCAGCGGTGGCTGAGTCACGATGTCCCTTTCCGACGAGACCGGCTATCAACAGCTGCGAGCAGTGTGAGCTCGAGACTTGGGCACGAGACAACCTACCTCCCTTCAGAGCCTGAATAAGCGGTTGAGACTGGCGCATACATAGCCAGACAAAGTAGAGCAGACCACTTGTGCGAGAGGTTTCCACACAGCCCACGCCTAGGTTGGAGTCCAGCACGAGTGCGATCCACAAACCAACCCGGAAGAGTGCACATTGTGTCCACACGCTTGTCCACATTTGTTGGAAAGTGGCTTTTTTAGAATCGTTTGACGGCGCGCATTGGTGGCTATAGCGTTCCGAGCACGAAACCTCCAGATGGTCGGCACGCTCGCAGGGGAAGGCTAGCGATCCCGATGTCCCTGGAGGTTTCGTCCTTTTCTTGTATGGTGCGCCAGCGCTCCGTGTCCGCTCGCGTAGAGTTACGGGCGTCCAAGCGGTATGGCGTTTGTCGAGATGACGGTCGCCCGGGGTCAGGTGACCGGATGAACGGTCAGTGACGTATCGCGAGGTCCCGCAGCTGTGAGCAGCGTGCGGACGAACATCGAGCAAGGAGAAGTCATGGCGGAGACGTACAGCGGCGAGTTCTACTGCGTGAAATGCAAGGCGAAGCGGGAGGCCTCCGGCGAAGTACACGTCAACGAGAAGGGCACCCGGATGGCGAAGGCCAAGTGTCCGGTGTGCGGCACGAACCTCAACCGCATCCTCGGCAGGGCCTAGGGCAGCAAGACCAGAGCAACCAGACTCAGGGACGGTCGTCAAGGGCCGTCCCTGATACACGTCCAAGACAGTCGGCCTGCCGTCCAATGGTTGAGAGCATCATCCACATCCTCCAAAGGAGCCCGGCATGCGCAAAGTGATCGTGAACAACATCATGTCCCTGGACGGTTATTACGAGGGCCACGGACGAAACGTCATGATCATGAACATGGACGAGGCTTTCGACGCGTACAACCTGGAGCGGATTCAGGCGGCGGGCACTGTTTTGCTCGGTCGAACCTCATTCGAGGGATTCAGCTCCTATTGGCCCGGCATCGCCGATGCTCCCGACGATCCCGGCAACCGCGCTCTCAGTGCCGACAACCGTGAGCTGAGCCGCATCTACAACGGCCTCCCGAAGGCAGTCATCAGCGACACCTATACGGTGCCCGTCGACAACCCGTGGCATCGGGTAACCACGGTGATCGGACGGGCCGACGCAGCGGACTGGCTGTCGGCAGAAAAGAACCGCGGCAGCGGAGACATCCTCATTTTCGGCAGCCGAACGACATGGAACGGTCTTGTGGCACAAGACCTCATCGATGAGCTCCACCTCATGGTCGGTCCCGCGGTACTGGGGGAAGGCACACCACTCTTCGAGGCTCCGGTTGATCTGGTACTGCTTGATGCCCGCCGATTTGAGGGTTCCAACAATGTGCTGCTCCGCTACGCGGTCCAGCGTTGAATTGTTCACTGCCGCTGTTTGATCTCTTTCCATACCTTCGCCGATGGGTTTATTTCGGCTGTGGATAGCGCGTTTGTCACACCCTGCTGGCCAGAGACTGGCCCAGTGAGCACACTGACATCTCGAGCTCTCTCGCATCCGCCGCTGGAGTATCCGCAGCTCGTGCCGTACGCGCCGGTCATTCAGCGCACCGACGACGAGGTCCAAGTCGGTGTCGATCCGCTCGCGGCCCTCGTGTTCCGAGGCGAAGGCATTGGCGCGCTGCTTACTCTGCTGAATGGCTCCCAACCCATCAGCGCGGTACGGCGTGCGGCTCGAGCTGCCGGACTCACCAAACCGCAGGTGAGATTGGTGTTGGACGCACTCGATGCGGCTGGGCTGCTGACCGAACGCGGTGCGGCGGCCTATACCGCGGCTTTGGCTCCGCTGCAGGTGCGCCTCATTGGTGCGGGACCGCTGGGCTCTCAGATAGCGCGGCTGCTGGTGGCCAGCGGGCTGGGCACTCTATATCTCTACGACAACGAGCCGCCCGACCTGACGCTCTACCCCTCCGGTGGTGTGCTCACCGCCCGATCGGAGGCGCTGCGCTCTGCCCTCGCTGAGACGGGCTCGACCATCTACAGCGTGAGTCATTGGTCCAAGCCCGAGTCCGCGCCGCTGGATCTCACCATCCTGGCCTGTGACAGCCCGGAGCATGATCGCGTGATCACTGATCATCTGCTTCGTATCGATCAACCACATCTGGTGGTGCGCTGTTGGGGTAATGGGGTGAGCGTCGGGCCACTGGTTCTTGCGGGCCAGACCTCATGCCTGCGCTGCGCGGATCTGGCCCGTTGCGATGCGGATCCTCAGTGGCCGGTCGTCCTCACCCAGTTGTCCCGACTGCGTCTCCAGTCCGCGCCAGCCCTGCTCACCTGGGCCGCCTCGGTCGCCACAGCGCAGGCCCTGGCATTCCTCCATGGGGAGCTGCCTGAATCTGGCGGCGCGACACTCGAGCTGAGTTGGCCGGATTTCGTTACGCGGCTGCGTCGTTGGCCTGCCCATCCCAGCTGCGGTTGCGGTTGGCTCAGCCATACAGAATAGGGGCCATGGACGACCAGCCCGCCAAGCCAACCAACGGTGCCGAGCGGCATCTGGCGGCAGACATCGATGGCAATTCGCTGGCTCGTTCCGCATTCCGTCGCGGCGCGAAACTGGCCTCGCTGCCCCTCGGCGTTGCCGGCCGCGCGACGCTCGGCCTAGGGCGGCGATTGGGTGGGGCACCAGCCGACGAGGTGAGCGAGCAGTTGCAGCAGCGTGCGGCTGAGCAGCTCTTCCGGGTACTGGGAGAGCTCAAAGGCGGTGCCATGAAGTTCGGGCAGGCGCTGAGCCTCTTCGAGTCAGTGCTGCCAGAGGACGTGGCAGCGCCGTACCGGGCACATCTGGCCCGGCTGCAAGACGCGGCACCGCCGATGCCGACATCACGAGTGCACGCCGTGTTGGCGCGGGAGTTCGGCTCGCGGTGGCGCCAATCCTTCGCCGATTTCGATCCGCTGCCTGCGGCGGCCGCATCCATCGGTCAGGTGCACCAGGCCACCTGGGCAGACGGGCGCACCGTTGCAGTCAAGGTCCAGTACCCGGGCGCGGATGAGGCGTTGCGGTCAGATCTGCGGCAGATCGGACGGCTGTCGAAGGTCTTCGCGCCGCTGGCTGGCGGGATGGATGTGAGTTCACTGGTCGACGAGCTCACCGCCAGGGTCACCGAAGAGCTCGACTACAGGCTCGAGGCAGGCTCCCAGCAGCAGGCCGCAGTGGGCTTCGCCGGTAGCAAGGAGTTCTACGTACCACCCGTGCTGGCGAGTACGCCGAAGGTGATGGTCAGCGAGTGGGTGGAAGGTGCGCCGCTCTCCTCGGCAGCAGACCTTTCCGAGAGGAAGCGCAACGCGGCTGCCCTGCGCTATGTGCGATTTCTTTTCGCAGGGCCGAGCGCTGCGGGTTTGCTGCATGCTGATCCTCACCCCGGAAACTTCAGGCTCATGAAGGATGGCCGGCTCGGTGTTGTCGACTTCGGGCTGGTGGCACGCCTGCCTGACGGGCTTCCCTCAGCCATGGGCCGGATACTGCGGATTGCCCAGCAGGGCGACGCTCGTCAAGTTGCCGAGGGGCTGCATCAGGAAGGCTTCGTCGCCTCAGACATTGACGCTGAGGATTTGCTCGATTACCTGAGCCCGTTCGTGGAGCCTGCGGCGGTGCCGGAGTTCCAGTTCAATCGCGATTGGATGCGGGAGCAGTTCATCCGGGTGCGTGACCCACATGCGTCAGGCGGAGTGGCCATGAAGCTGAACCTGCCCCCGAGCTACCTGCTGATCCATCGCGTGTGGCTGGGCGGGCTGGCTGTCCTCTCGCAACTGAACGCGCGCGCAGCGTTCGGCGATGTGCTCAAAGAGTTTCTTCCGGGCTACGCCGACTAGGCAGGAGAAACCGCAGCTCGCGGCTTGCATCATCAACGCGCGGCACAGCGTGGGGGCTGGGTCGCGGGCACGCGCTTGGCTGGGGAGGCCAGGACTCCACTTTCGACCCGAAGGGGAGCCTCGAGGCTGTGCCGCGTGTTGATGATGCAAGCCGTTCCATAGCTGCGAGCGTCGCGCGAGCAGCTCTCAAACAGCGATGATGTTATCGGCACACTGCCGCGCCATACGGGAGAATCGCCGTAATTTTTGTTGAGTTGCCGCACGGCGTCGTCAGTCATGCCGCTGCCTCATCCTTAGCTGCCGGAGCAAATGGGTCGGCGACCGGATACTTCCGGGGACGGCCCCTCGGCCGCTTGCGGGCGACGATCACGCCGGCAATGAACAGCTCACCGCCCCAGACGCCCCACGGCTCACGCCGCTTCAGGGCGCCAGCCAAGCACGCCGCCCGAACTGGGCAGTCCACGCACAGCGCCTTCGCCTCCTCGACATCCGCAGGTGCCTCAGCGAAGAACAGATCCGGATCTACCAATCGACACGGCAGTTCGGCGACCCCGCGGGGAACGACCATCGGGCCGCCTCCTGTGTCGTACATGTCGGCCTACTTTTCTGATCATGAGTCGCCCTTGTTGCGAGCTCCTCGAATCTGGCCGGGAAACACGAAGGCCGTGAATCCCGGAAGTTTGGGAGTCACGGCCCTGGAGGCGGCGGTGTGGTTACACCGGCGGACTACAGGAAGGTGGCCCCAAACGGGTGAAGAACTTGATATCGGTGACGTCGTAGTCGCCAGATCCGGCGACACGCGCGCCTTGTACTTCGGCTGTCGCAGCCATGCGCTGAGGGCAGACCTCTCCCATTCGGCGCCAGCTCCGGTCTTTGACCAGCTGCTGCGGATGGGCGAGTCGCGTGCCCTTGATCGAGATCTGCACAGCGGCTGGTGTGCCCGTCGCGAGCACGCGCGAGGACAGATGGAGTTCAGGCATGCTCGATGGCACGGCTAGTGCGCCGCTGGTCAGCAAGGTATCCATCACCCCTCCTCTCGCCTCCGGGTTGGCGATGGGCGACCTCATACTCCGAGCGAGCAAAAGGTCCTCGTCAACCCTAGGGGAGTATCGCAAATGGTTGCAAACACTTTTTTTCCAGCGGCTGCTCGCGCAATGTTTGATTGCTCGCTCCGCTCGCGAGGATCGCGCTTTGGTAGCCACTGCCTTCCTCTCTCACTCGCAGACGAAAAGCGTGTCTGCTCGTTCGTTCGTCCAGGCCAGCGGCGCGCGATCCTGGGCGCTTTTGAACCCGCCTAGTTCGTCGTCGCTCGCGGAGGAACAACGCCTCCGCTCCCTCCTCCTCACCACGGCGGCGCGCGATTCCCGACGCTCGCAGCCGGGAAAGCTCACGAAGATGATCTCGTACGGTCGGCCTCGGCAGCGATGATCGCGAGCAGATGTTCGCCGTACCTGTCGGCCTTGGTGGGACCAAGGCCCTGCACTTTGACCAGCTCCCCGATGTTGCGCGGCCGTGCTTCGGCGATGGCGATCAGCGTGGCGTCGGTAAAGACGCAGTACGCGGGCAGCTTCTGGTCGGCCGCCTCTTGGCGTCGCCACTCGCGGAGCACCGCCATCGTGTTCTCATCGAACGTCGCCGGGCAGTTGAGATGTCGGCCGATCTTGCGCTCGGCAGCCTCCGCAAGCGCTCGACCGCAGGACCGGCAGTGCAGCGAGAGCACAGATTTCCGGCTGACCCGCGGGGACCGTCGCGGGCTCGCTGGCGCCCGCAGAGAATCGGGCAGCACCGGCTCGAGGAAATGCGAGGGCGTACGCCGGTGCCCATTGCCGTTTCGGGTTTTGGACCAGGAAATCCGCAGCAGTCGCCGGGCGCGTGTCACGCCGACGTAGAGCAGCCGTCGTTCTTCACTGATCTGGTCCGGCGAGTCAGCAAGAATGAAAGGAAGGGAACCCTCATGGATGCCAAGCAACGCCACCGCGTCCCATTCCAGCCCCTTTGCCGAGTGCAGTGTGGAAACCGTGACACCTTGCGCAGCCGGAACGTGTTGCGCCTCGGCGCGACGATCGAGCTCGGCCGAGACCGCCTGAAGTGTGAGCGGTTGCAGACCGTCCTCGGAGCGGGCAGCACGCTCAAGACGGGCGTTCGCTTCTGCCTCTAGATCCTCAGCGACGCTTAGCAGTGCGGCCAGCGACTCCCAGCGTTCACGCAATGCCCCGCCACCTTCCGGCGGCTGCTGAGTCCAGCCCAGGGTGAGGAGTATCTCCTTCATCTGCTCTACCGCACTCCCCTGCTCGACGCCGGTCATGCTGCTCGCCGCGGTACGCAGTGTCACCAGCGCCCGGCGCACCTCCGGGCGTTCGTAGAAGCGCTCGCCGCCGCGTACCAGGTAGGGAATATTGCGGTCAGCCAGCGCCTGCTCAATGGACGGAGACTGAGCGTTGATGCGGAAAAGCACGGCCATGTCGCGGTAATCCACCCCGGACTTGGCTTGCTGGGCGAACCAGTCGCCGATCCCGGCAGCCTCGACGGACTCGTCCTGTGACTCGACGAACTCCACCTCCGGTCCCGTGGGCTGCTGCGCCTGCAGGGTAACCGGCTGGAAGCCGCGTCGTGTCGGCTCGCTCACGGCAGCGGCCATGATCGAGTTCGCGCATCGAACAACCTGGGGCGTCGAGCGGTAGTCGCGTACCAATCGAATCACTGTGGCACCTGGAAATCGCTGCCCGAACCCGGTGAGGTAGCTGGCCTGGGCTCCGGCGAAGGAATGGATGGTCTGCGCCGGATCGCCAACCACGCACAGCTCAGCCCGCTCACCCCGCCACAGGTTCAGCAGCGCCTCCTGCAGTGGGCTCACGTCCTGGTATTCATCGACGACCAGGTGCCGGTAAGTCCGGCGGATCGTCTCGGCGATCTCTGGATGCTCTGACATCAGTGCGGCCGCACAGAGCAGGATGTCTTCGAAGTCGATGCGGGCGCGGTCGCGCTTGGCTTTTTCATACGCCGCGAAGAT
>DASRJV010000224.1:0-7436 GCA_035649295.1 Propionibacteriaceae bacterium | reverse complement strand
GTTCGCTGCGACATGGCGATGCTGGTGATGAATGACATTTTCGCGCGAACCTGGAACGAGCGGGCCGGACCAGCCCCGAGCACCGACTATTGGCCAACAGTGATCAGCGCCGTGCGAGACGCCCATCCCGGATTCTTGTTCATGGCTGAGGCCTACTGGGACCTGGAATGGTCGCTGCAGCAGCAGGGCTTCAACTATTGCTACGACAAGCGACTGTACGACCGGATGCTGGAGGGCCCGGCCGAGCAGGTGCGGCTCCATCTCTTGGCCGACGATGACTACCAGCGTCGACTCGTACGGTTTGTGGAGAACCACGACGAACCGCGGGCGGCGTCAGCCTTCGGGGCCACTCGTTCGCAGGTCGCAGCGGTAACAGCGCTGACTCAGAGCGGCGCCCGGCTGATTCACAGCGGCCAGCTCGAGGGGGCGACAGTGCGCCTACCCGTGTTCCTTGGCCGATACCCAATCGAGCCGGGGGACTCCGCGCTCATCGCGTTCTATCGCTCACTCCTGCCAGCCTTAGCCGATCCCACCCTCCGGTACGGGCACTGGAAACTGTGTGATCGGTCCGGATGGCCCGGAGATGACAGGTATCAAGATCTCGTCACTTGGTGCTGGGAAGGCGACACGCGTTGGCTGATCATCGTCAATCTCAGCGACGGCACGGCAGCAGGCCGCGTACGGACGCCGTGGGCAGACCTGCGCGGTCACACATGGCAACTCACCGACCCCACGCGAGACATGGCATTCAGACGCTCCGGCGACGACCTCGTGGACGGGCTCTTCGTCGAGCTAGATGCGTGGCAGTGGCACCTGTTCCGTATCGATCCGGTCACTGATGAGTCGCCCTCATGAGGTGGAGCGAATGAAGTGGAGCAGGGCGGCGCTGTTTGTGACCGCAGTCGTCGGATCCGCTGCCGCGGTCCAGCAAGGGCTTACTGTCCGCGATCGCACGCGTTACCCGGCACCGGGGTTGTTGGTCCATGTGGATGGCCATCAGATGCACCTGCAGGTTCGGGGGCCTGATTCCGCTGGGCCGACTGTCGTGCTCGAGGCGGGTATGGGCTCGTTCTCGCCGAACTGGTACTGGGTCCAGACCGAGCTTGCTCCAACGGTCCGAAGCGTTGCCTACGACCGTGCGGGGCTTGGTTGGAGCAGACGCAGTCGCCGGCCGCGGGATGCGCAGACAATTGCCATTGAGCTGCGAGATGCGTTGCGGGAGGCGGGCCTGGACCCGCCATATGTGCTCGCTGGGCATTCTTTCGGCGGCTTGGCGATGCGCGCTTTCGCAGATCTGTATCCCGCGTTGACCGCTGGCTTGGTCCTAGTGGACGCGTCACATCCTGATCAGTGGGTGCGCTGGCCGACGCCGCATGCGGACAAGATCCTGGAAGTCTCGCAACGGGTCTTGAGCTGGCTGGGTTGGTTGGGGCTGCTGCGCGCTCTCAATCTGTCGCGTGGCATTTCTGCCGGATTGCCTGCGCGACAGGTGGCTGAGTTGCGGGCCGGCGCGGCGCTACCAGGGTTCGCCGCCACCGAGCCGGCGCAGATGCGCTGTTGGTCGGTGAGCCGCGAGCAGTTGAACGCCGCTGCGCCGCTCGGTGACCTTCCGCTGAGCGTGCTCGGCGTCGGTGAGCAACCAGTCGGAGGTGAGCTGCTGACCGCCTTGCAGCACGAGCTGGCGCTACTGACCGAGGACGCAAGCTTCGAGATCGTGCCAGGAGCCAGCCATGAGTCCGTGATTTCTGATCGCGAGTACGCGCGGGTGGTCGCCAGGACGATTCAGGCAGTGGTGCAGGCGGCACGTGATCGTGAGCAATCCTCCTCTGAACACCCTGAGTTACAGATGTAACTTGGAGCCTGTGACAGAGATTTCAGAGACCTCACGCGCTCGTTCATGGGTAGTGGTGTTGGCCCGGCTGCCAGCGGAACCAGCGCGCCATCGTATGGCGTTGTGGCGCGAGCTACGCCGCTCCGGTGCGATCCCATTGGGACAGGCGGTGTGGGCGGTTCCGGACCTGCCGGCGGTACGGCCATTGTTGGAGCGCGTACGAGGCCTCGTCGATACCGCAGGCGGAACCTTGCTGCGCCTGGCCGCGAAGGGCTACGCCGAAGAGGACGTCGCTCGGCTTGAGCAGTCGTACGCCACAGCACGTGAGGAGGAATGGGCAGAGTTCATCGCCGACTGCGGGAAGTACCTGGCTGAACTGGACAAGGAGGAGCGGATCGGAAAGTACACCCTCGCCGAGCTCGAGGAGGAGGAGCAAAGCCTTGATCGGCTGCGCCGCTGGTATCGCGAGCTGCGGAGTCGCGATCTGCTCGGTGTCCCCGCGACTACGGATTCGGCCACGATGCTCAAGCAGTGCGAGGAGCGGTTCGACGCATATGCGGACCAGGTGTACACCATCCTCGGCAGCACCACAGGTTGATCATCTTCACCTTGCACAGAGCTGATCGACTGGTTGGAAGGCGATAATGTTCACACCCAAGGACTGGCTGGACCGTCTCTTCCAGATTGGCATCATCGTCAAGGGACTCAATGGCCTTGCCGAGTTGGTCGGCGGCCTGATGCTGTTGTTTCAGAGCCCGAGCGGTATACGGCACATTGTCGCGTTGCTGACCCAGGGAGAGCTGTCGGAGGATCCGCACGACGTTGTCGCCCGCTACCTTTTGCATACCGCGAGCGGACTCACCGGAAGCGCGGTGTTCTTTGGCGCCATCTATTTGCTGCTGCATGGCGCCGTGAAGGTCGTCTTGGTCACCGCGCTATTGCTGAACAAGCTCTGGGCATATCCCTGCATGATCGCTGTTCTGCTGATCTTCATCGGCTACCAGATGTACCGGATTGCACTCCATCCGGGTGCAGGCCTCATTGCACTCACGGTGTTCGACTCAATGATCGTCGCCTTGACCTGGCGGGAGTACCGGCGGCAGCGGCGCAGGCCCGAGGATCCTGACGGCGTTGCTGACAACAACCCAATGGTGGCGAAACGTTGAAGAAGCCGGCTGCGGCACGCCACGCGGCGTCCGCTGATCTTGCCTCTGCCAACACATTGGGAGCTGCTAGACGATCTTGGTCGCCGTGGCGTGCTGTGGTCGGGTTTGGTGTGGTGAGTCTTGCTGCGGACATGGTGTACGAGGGAGCGCGCTCGGTTACTGGACCGTTGCTGGCATCGCTGGGCGCCTCCGCAGTCCTGGTAGGCCTCATCAGTGGTGCGGGTGAGGCAACTGCGCTGCTGATGCGTCTGGTCTTCGGATCATGGGCCGACCGGAGCGGGCGCTATTGGGCGCTCACCTTCGCCGGGTATGCCCTTACTGTCGTCTGCGTACCGGCTCTCGCCATTACGCCGTTTCTGGCCGGTGCCGGGCTGGCGCTGGCCTGCATCCTCATCCTGGGGGAGCGGCTCGGGAAAGCTGTCCGTAGCCCGGCCAAGACGGCACTGCTAGCGCACGCCGCAGCAGCAGTGGGACTTGGACGCGGCTTCGGTGTGCACCAGGCGCTGGACCAGATCGGCGCCGTGGCGGGGCCCGTCCTGGTGGCAGTGGTCGCCGCTGCGGCGGGTGCGATCTGGCCGGCCATGGCTGTCCTGATCATTCCTGGAGCGGTGGCAATGCTCATTCTTGTTCGAATCTGGCGGAGAATGGGCAATTCGGCTGTGGGCAGCGAGCCCTCGGATCGAACCGAATCTGCAGCTGATCCGGAACCGCGGGAGTCATCGCTTTCAAGGTTGCATGGTCGGCTGCCCGGCGTGTTCTGGTTGTTCGCGGCTGCCTCGGCAGCGACCAGTGCAGGGCTCGTCACGTTCGCCGTCATCGCCTACCACCTCACGCAAGATCACGTCGTATCCGTTGCAGCGGTGCCGCTGATCTATGCCGCAGCCATGGGCGCGGAGGCACTCGCCGCGCTTGGTTCTGGCTGGCTCTTCGATCGCACCAGGGGCGCCGCCCTGTTGAGCCTGCCGCCCCTCGTATCCGCGGTGCCGGTCATGGCGTTCGCCGGCTCGCCGCAGATCGCGATTGCCGGTGTGCTGCTCTGGGGTGCGGCAGGAGGAGTGCTTGAGTCGAGTGTCAAGGCGCTGGTTGCCGACCTTGTCCCGGTCTCGAGACGCGCGACCGCTTACGGCGTGTTCGCCGCTGTTCAGGGCGCAGCTGCCGTCGCTGGTGGTGTCATGGCCGGCGCACTGTACGAGAGATCACTTCCGATCCTGATTGCGGCTGTCATAGCCAGCCAGGTCATCGCCTTGGTCCTACTGATCGCAACCTTGCGGCAGCATCAAAGTGGCCGAACCCCGGCGGCCTCCGGCACAGCGTGACACAGCATGCTCTCAGTCGTCGCCATGATCATCATCGTCACGATGATCTTCCTCGTTGACCTGCTTCACGAACGCACTGCGCCAGGTCGTGCCGGGTGGCAACCCGCGCAGCAACGGTCTGTCGGGGTGCGGTAGCGCCGCGTTGACGATCGGTGGCAACTGGGAGAGTGGCTTGGTCCGCTGCTCGTCTTTCCACTGCTGGCGGGCGCGCGCGTGATTCTCCAGATTCAGTTCGTCGACCACTTGCTCGACCGCCGCCAGGATTGACCCACGCAGTAGCCAGGAAGACTTGCTGTCCTGAAAGTTGGCCGTCATCAGTTCGCTGAGGACTGTCTGGGTTTCGCGCAGGATGTCGAGGCTTTCATCAAGCGACCGCTCAGCCTCCTCCTCATGTTCCTCCACTTCGGCCAGGACGAGGCTGCCGAACGCGCGAATGCAGTCGGCCGCGTCGTGCAGCACTACGGCAAATGCCGCCCGGAGCTCTTCGCCGTACGGGTCGTCAGGCCTGTCCTCGGTGGGAAGTTCGGTCAGCACCACCGTGAAGAGGGCGCGGATCGCCAAGAGGCAACTTTCCAACGTCCGCAGTCCGCTCGCCAACACTGGCTCGATATCGGTGGTGCCCAGCGCTCGCGGATTGAGGCGGCGGCTGTCCTTCAGCGAGGTGACGGTTTCGGTGGCTGACTTCAGGCGCAAACTGCCGGCGTGTACGCGGTCAAGCCAGTCCTGTACCTGTTCCCGGTTGATCGGGCCTGTCGCCAGGGCCTGGCTTGCCGCGTCGAGTGGCGCGGCCGTCGCATCCGCGGCATCGATGATGGCTCGACTTGCCCGTCTGGTAGGCAATGCCGGCGGGTAGATCAGGTTGAATGCGACCCCGACCCCGGCACCGATCAAGGTGTTCAACACCCGTATCTCGGCTGCCACATTCGGGTTGGTGACGCCGAGGATCAACATCGCGCTGATCGGCGCCTCCATGGCTTGCTCGCCCAGCCGGAAGATCTTGGCTAAGAGCAGCGAGGCGGCGATCACCGCACCGAGGCTCCACCACGTGAGGCCGATCCAGATGGATACCAACGTCGCAACCAAGACACCTGCCAGGACCGCGCCTACCCGGATCGCGCCCATTTTGAGCGTGGAGAATGCCGAGGCCTGCATAACAAGCAGTGCGGTAAGGGGACCAGTCAGATCGATCGCACCACTTGTCACGGTCAAGGTGAGCAAGTAGGAAAGTACGGCCGCAGTTGTCAGCCGGAACACGTTGACCAGAGTGGGTCTTAGCCGGCGGGGGACGTCTCGCCAGCGTGTCGGCCGCCCCGGCCAGGCCAGACTGGCCAGACGTTGCCAGCGGATGTAACGGAGTGCCGAATTGATCTTGCTCACTTGGGCCGCCTCTCCCTCCATCGGCCATCTGGGCCAGCCCAGCTAAGACTCTGTCGGCTCAGGCCCGCGTCCGGACTTGAGATTCCGAGCCTGGTTTGGCAGTGAATTCGGCGTACAGAATCACGGGCACGTCCGACTTCCTATCATGCTCAGCCATTAGGCTGACGACGCGGCTGCGTCCGCCGATGAAGTCGGGCCAGTCGTCTGCGGTCTTGTGCGACCGAATCTCCCTTTGCCAAGTGCGGAAGGACAGTCATGCCCCGCCCCGCCGGTTCTGAGACCAGGTATATCCCGGGTCTTGACGGCGTTCGAGCGATTGCGGTGGCCGCTGTCGTTGGCTATCACCTCGGAGCACCCTGGCTGCCCGGTGGGCTGCTCGGCGTTGGCGTGTTCTTCACGCTGAGCGGCTATCTCATTACAACGATCTTGATCACGGCTTGGGAGCGCATCGGCAATCTAGATCTGCGCCACTTCTGGCTGCGGCGCGCCAGGCGGTTGCTGCCGGCGCTGATCATGGTGTTGATCGTGGTCCTCGTCGCCACACCTGTTCTTGACAATGACGTGCTGCCCGAGCGCGGCATCGAAGCCCTGGCGGCGGTGTTCTACGTCAGCAACTGGGTCACAATCGCGTCGGACGTTTCTTACTTCCAACGATTCAGTGGCCCTGGCCCGCTTGATCATTTGTGGTCGCTGGCGGTCGAGGAGCAGTTCTATCTGCTGTGGCCGCTGGTGCTGCTTGTGCTCTTCAAGACATTGCGCGGCAGGTTCGACCGGATGGCGCAGGTGACCCTCGGGCTGGCCGCCGTGTCGTTCCTGTTGATGTTGCTGCTGGCTACTCCCGGCTTCGACAACTCGCGTGCCTACGAGGGAACGGATGCGCGTGCCGGCGGTCTACTGATCGGCGCCGCCCTAGCCATGGTGTGGCCGCCTACACAGCAAGCAAACAAGATTTCGAAGAATCGGCGGCTGATCGTCGATCTCTCCGGCGGCGCCGCCTTGGCGATCATCATCAGCATGTTCGTCTTCACCAACGAGTACTCCATGTGGCTCTATCGTGGCGGCATCTTGCTACTGTCGCTCGCCACGGCGGTCCTCGTCGCTGCGGCGGTCCACCCCGCATCAATAGTTGGACCCGTCTTGGGAGTGCTGCCGCTGCGCTGGATCGGTGAGCGCTCGTACGGCATCTATCTGTGGCATCTGCCCGTTGTGGCGTTCATGCCACAAGCCGTGCTGGCGACACGTCCGGTGGTCCGGGCGGTCGTTCAGCTTGCCTTGATCATTTTGCTGTCGGCGCTGAGCTGGGCGCTGCTCGAAAACCCCATCAGGCGCCACGGCCTGTTTGGCGCGCTGGGCCAGCGCCGATATCAGGTGGTCATGGCTCCAGCCGAGGCAGGTGGTGACAGCACACCCCTTGTGAGAACGCGTGCGTCGGCCCTGGTTTCAGGCTCTCTTGCGCTGCTCTTGATCGCCACCGCGAGCCTGACCGCGACCGCAGCACTGCGGCCGCCGGACAACCTCCAGACCGACGAGCCCCCAGCCGAGATCAGCTTGGAGGCCCCTCCGGTTCCGACTGACAGCGTCGACGCTGAACAGCAGGGAGCTGAGGAGTCGGCGCTGGCGGCAACTCAGGCGGCCGGCCACACCGCGAGCCTGGTGAATCAACGGCCCAAGGCTGCAGACCTGCAGACCTCATGTGGTCAAGTCGTTCACGTCGGGGACTCCACCTCGATCGGCCTCATGTCGTCG
>DASRJV010000223.1:0-9161 GCA_035649295.1 Propionibacteriaceae bacterium | reverse complement strand
ACTCGACGCTCTAAGGGCAGCCGGTGTAGCACCGGAGCAGGTGGTACGTACCCGGATGTATGTCACCGACATCACCTCGCAGGCCGAGGTCGGACGTGCGCACCAAGAAATGCTCGGCCATATTCGGCCGGTGGCAACCATGGTCGAGGTGGCGCAGCTCGCCGATCCTGGCCATCTGGTCGAGGTCGAAGTCGAGGCGTACCTCGGTCGCTGAGATCTTCGCCTCGGCACAGTGGAAGACTGGCGGCCGTGTCTCAGCAAGTGCAGATCTAGCCATGCGTTTGGTGGTGCAGCGAGTAACCGCGGCGCGCGTCGAAGTCTCTGGCGAGATTGTGGGAGCGATCGACCGGCCCGGCCTGTTGATCTTGGCGGGAGTCACCCACAACGACCAGCCTGCAACCGCCGAGCGATTGGCCGAGAAGGTCTGGACGCTTCGCATCCTCCACGGTGAGAAATCCCCTCAGGAGGAGAACGCCCCGATCTTGGTTGTCAGTCAGTTCACGCTCTACGCGGACCTCCGCAAGGGCCGCCGCCCGTCGTGGAGTGCGGCAGCGCCGCGTGCCATCAGTGAGCCGCTGATCGAGGCATTCATCTCCTCACTGCGGCTGCTGGGCGCGGAGGTCGCGACCGGCGTATTCGGTGCCGAGATGCAGGTTTCCTTGACCAATGACGGCCCCGTAACACTCATCCTCGACTCTGAGGGCTAAGCCGGGCTTGCGAAGAGGACCTCAGAGATCAGGACGGCATCGCGACCCCTGGCATTCGATCCAGGACCGGTGCTTGCCTCGATCGTGAGGGTCACCTGGTCACATGGTTGGGAAGGAACGCTCAGCCTCTGCACGGCCTTCACACCGTCCTCCAGCGATTGCTGGAAGGACGCGCCATTCGCAAAGGTCCAAGTCGCCTTGGTAATCCGGCGGTACTCGCCATACCGCTCAGCACCGCTGGCTGGATCGACCTTGGCGTAGCCATTCACCAGGCCAACCTCGACGATGGTGGTTCCCGTCGGAAACTCGAATGTGACGACCTGACCAATGCCGCTGCCATTGCACCGCCAAGCCGTACTCATCTTCCCGTCAAACATTTGTTCCGGCACGTAGTAGACCGGATTGCCCGCGTCATCGGTGGTCTGCGACGCCTGGCAACCGACCTTCGCCTGTGTCGGAGCCAATGACGCCACTTGACCGAACGACGATGCAGCAGAGGGAGCAGCTTTCTTCACATTGGGCTCGGCTGAGCTCGAGGCTGCCGGTCGCGGGGCGGGGTGCAGCAGCAGTGCCATCCCGGCGACTGCTCCGACTGTCAGGCACAACAAGACGACGATCATGATGATCATGGGATTGCGGCCGCGCCGTGGAGCGGGTACCGGCTGGGCGCTGGGCAGCGCCAACGGAGGCGGATCCAGTGGCAGCAGAAGTGTTCGCGGGTCGCTGCCTGCTACGCCGGGCGCATACTCGTCCCGTCGATACAGCCAGGCAAAGTCATCTCCGACAACCTTGGGCTCGCCGGAGGCCGACTCGTCTTGAGAAGGCTCACCGCCTGGTACCTGAGACATAGACCCTCACGTTAACGCCGAGGTACGCGCCTCGAGACGTTTCCGCGAGGGTCCTAGGAACGTCACAACCCGAATGAGTGTTTGCTCGCGCCCGAGCATCGCGAACAGGCGTCAAGAAGCTTCGATGTCGACGTCGATCTCGTTCACGCTGCCGCGTGCACCGACGACCGCATTATCGACAGTCTTCGCCCCCGGTGCCAGAGTCCTGAGCGTCCAGTTGCCGTCAGCAGCAAAAAACCGAAAGTGACCGGTCGCTGATGTCGGAACCTCTGCGGTGAACTCGCCACTCGAGTCGAGCAGCCTTACGTATGCCCCCGAGACTGGGTTCCCGCCGCGCAGCACGCGGCCCTGAATCACGGCCTCCTTGGTGACGTCGACACCGGCCAGACTGAGTCCGCCCTTGGTGGCTGCGCACATGATCTTCTCCTTTGAACTAACGCGGGAATCGAATTGTTGGATGTGCCTTGAGTAGTTAGCCGTTGCCCGGATCGTCACCGACGGCGACCGGCACACCGACGAGCGAGCCGTACTCGGTCCAAGAACCGTCGTAGTTCTTCACGTTCTGCTGTCCGAGGATCTGGTGCAGAACAAACCAGGTGTGTGCGCTCCGTTCCCCGATCCGGCAGTAGGCAATGATGTCTTTGTCCCAGTTCAGGCCCGCGTCGCTGTAGAGCTCCTTGAGCTCGTTATCGGACTTGAAAGTGCCGTCATCATTGGCTGCCTTGCTCCATGGCACATTGACTGCGGTCGGAATGTGACCGCCGCGCTGCGCCTGCTCCTGCGGTAGGTGGGCTGGGGCGAGCAGCCGGCCGGCGTACTCATCAGGGCTGCGCACATCGACCAGGCTCTTGGTCCCGATCGCAGCCACCACCTCGTCGCGGAAAGCGCGAATGTTGAGGTTCGGATCCGTGGCCGTGTAGCTAGTGGCCGGTCGGGTGACCGTTTCGCTGCTCAAGTCGCGCGCGTCCAGCTCCCATTTCTTCCGGCCGCCGTCGAGTAGCAACACATTGTCGTGCCCGTAAAGCTTGAAATACCAGTACGCGTACGCAGCGAACCAGTTGTTGTTGCCGCCGTAGAGCACGACGGTGTCGTCATTGCTGATGCCCCGCTCGGACAGCAGCTTCTCGAATTGCTCTTTGTTGATGAAGTCACGCCGAACCGGATCCTGCAGATCCTTCTTCCAATCCAGCTTGATCGCGCCAGAGATGTGACCACCGTCGTATGCAGTGGTGTCTTCATCGACCTCGACAAGGACGATGTTCTCCTCGCCGGCATGCTCGGCGACCCAATCACCGTCGACGAGTACTTCTTGCCTGCTCATTTTGTGTCTTCTCCTGATGTGTTGTGGCTAGACAGCCGAGGGTGAGGGTACGGATGACCGTACGAGGGGGGCGGGATGAGGCGAGGCCGGTTGCGAGCCCAAACAAGTCAGACTCGAGACGACAAAGAGTGCGCCTCTACATTCGCCGAAGCTGACACAAAGACGAGCGCATCCGGCAATGATCTACAGCACGCCGGCGGGTGAGCGGCAGCGCCCACGCGTTCGTCGAGGTCACGAGCAGAAGAGTAGAGGCGGAGTCTTATCCTCCCCAACAATGTGTTTCATATAGCGAGATTGCGTTCCAGATAATGGACGCTCAGCTGCCCCCTGCGAACGGCGGCAGGATCTCAACTCGTACGGGTGCGGTGAGCGGCCGCTCGAGATCTGCCTGGTGAGCTGTAATTCCATCAATCAACACCGAACTCGCTTCGATCACCTTCTCAAAACGCGGATCTGATCGCTCGTCGCAGGCAAATCGGAGTGCTTCCGCGACGGATCGGGCCTCGATCTGCTCCTCCGCGACCCCTGCTGCGGCCCTTGCCCCAGCCCAATAATGAAGGGAAACGGACACCACTGCGTTAGTCTCAAGCATGCGTTCAGGCCATTTCTCAAGGTGGGCTGAAGGCTAGCACCGGCAATCCCCGAGGTGAGGAGACCGATGTGGCCACCTTGCTGCTGCTTACCAACGATATGCATTCGTCCTCGGAAATCCTGCCCGCGCTGGAGCTCCTCCCCCACCACGTCAAAGTCGCCCAGGCCGAAGCCACCGCGCTGCTGGATGCGCCGGCCGCCGACGTGATCCTGCTCGATGCCCGACGAGACCTGGTCGGCGCTCGGTCGCTGTGCCGGCTCATCGAGACAACAGGAAAAGAGGCGCCCCTGCTCGTCATCGCGCACGAGGGCGGCTTGGCCGCGCTGTCGGCTGACTGGGGCTTCGACGACCTGCTGCTCGCGACTGCCGGACCCGCCGAGGTGGACGTCCGACTCAGGCTCGCAATGACGCCGTCAGCCGCGGCCAATGCCGATCCTGTCATACAGTCCGGCAACATCATGATCGACGAAGCTGGCTACAGCGCCAAGCTCAACGGCGTCCAGCTGGATCTGACTTACACCGAGTTCGAGCTGCTGAAATACCTCGCACAACACCCGGGACGGGTGTTCAGCCGCCAGCAGCTGCTCAGCGATGTCTGGGGATATGACTACTACGGCGGCACGCGTACCGTCGACGTCCACGTGCGGCGGCTGCGCGCCAAACTCGGCCCCGAATATGAGTCGGTCATTGGCACTGTTCGCAATGTGGGATACCGGTTCGTCACCCCCGCCGAAGAGTCGGCGCGCCTCACCGGGTAGCGGCCGCTGTTTCCGAGCTCCCAGCTGCCTTTCGAGGTTGCCTGGACATCAGTCGTTGCGGTAACGGGAGAGCCTGTTGAGGCGCCGAATGTGTTCCGGGAGTGTTCCCGGTGGGCCGCTGGTCCGCAAGAACTGCACGCCGGCGATCACCTGCGCGGCAAGGACGAAAAGCAAGGTGACGGCGAGCAGCACAGCCGCTGCAGATGTCCAGCCAGCTGCGGCGCTGCCCGCCATGGTCGTAAAGAGTGCCGCCAGGGTCACGGCGTACGACACCAGGTGCGCGATCCATGAGAGGCGCTTCTCAGCGTGCAGATCCTGTACGCGCTTGCCGAGCCAGGACGCCATCGCACGTCGCCAGACGACAACCTGGATAACACAGATGGCCAGCATGAGTGCCGCGGAGACGAGGGCTCCCACCGCCCAGGCGAGTCCGGGTCCAGCACCGGCGAACGACGGGAACACCACGACTGCGACAGCAGCGGCAACGACCGCAACTACGGCACACACTGCGCCGATCTCCGTCAGTCGGAGATGAGGCGCCATACGGGCAGCAATCGCCGGTTGTGCGGCGGCACCGTACGCAGCGACCTGCCTCGACGGGTCCTGATCATCGCTCATGGAGGGCAGCATAGATGTGTCGGCGTTAGCTGCGAGTGTCGGGAATCGCGCGCCCGCCGTGCTGAGGAGGGAGCAGAGACGCTTCATCGTCTGCGAGTGAGCGACGACGGCGGCGGATCCAAAGCGCGCGATGCGCGAGCAGCTCCAAACCGAGCTGCGAGCGTCGGGGATCGCGCGCCCGCCGTGCTGAGGAGAAGCGAGCAGACACGCTTCATCGTCTGCGAGCGACGACGAAGTCGGCGGATTCCTGGCGCGCGATGCGCGAGCAGCTCCAAAACCATGGGGCCTAGCGTGGGTCCATGTCCGAACTGCTGACCATCGCCATGGCAACTGAGCTGTCCGAGAAAGAGATCAAGGGCGTGCTGCGGTTGGTGGCCGATGCCGAGGCGGTTGACCAGATGAAGGCTCTCAACGAAGCTGCAGTGCTGCGGCTTCGGCGTCCGCACCCAACTACGCAACACGTCCTGGTAAGCGAAGATCAGCAGCTGGTGGGATACGCCCAATTGGAGTCCGGGACCGAGTGGAGCGCCGGTCAGCTCGTGGTCTCTCCGGAACATCGGCGGCGGGGGGTCGGGACCTTGCTGCTACAGCGGCTGATCATGGAGTCCAACAGCCCGTTGCGGGTGTGGGCGATGGGTGACAGTCCGGCCGGCCGCGCTCTCGCCGCTGCCGCCGGAATGGCTGCCCAGCGCGAGTTGCTGATCATGGAACGGCGGCTCGACGAGGATCTGCCAGAACCGGTGGTTCCGCCCGGCGTAGAGATCCGGACCTTTGTGCCCGGACAGGATGAGCAGGCGTGGTTACGTGTCAACGCAGCCGCATTTGCGCACCATCCCGAGCAAGCCCTGATCGACGGTGACGACCTCGCGGATCGAATGGCCGAGCCATGGTTCGACCCGAAAGGTTTCTTTGTCGCGACGATCAACGACACCATGGTCGGCTTCCATTGGACAAAGCAACATCAAGATCAGCTTGGCGAGGTCTACGTGCTCGGCATCGAGCCGTCGGCAGCCGGCCGCGGACTCGGCAAGGCGCTGCTGTTGACCGGGCTGCGCTCATTGCAGCTGCGCGGAAACACGCGCGTAGAGCTGTACGTCGAGGCAGACCAGCCGGCCGCCATCGGACTATATCTGTCCTATGGATTCGCCACAGTCAGCCGTGATGTGATGTACGCGCAGGGTTGAGCCTTCATCAGGTCCGCCTGGATGAAAATTGAGATAACGGAGCACATCAGGAGATAGATATGGAAGCAGTCGAAGTGTCAACCGTGATGGAGGACTTGCTTCCCGTTCCAGTACCCGGGCTGCCGGCTGATCGCTTCCTGGATCGAGAGCTGTCCTGGCTCGCCTTCAATAACCGAGTCCTTGATCTGGCCAAGGACGCCCAACGGGTGCCGTTGCTGGAGCGCGCGAAGTTTCTCGCGATCTTCTCCTCCAACCTGGACGAGTTCTACATGGTCCGGGTCGCAGGTCTGAAACGCCGGATCGCTGCGGGTGTCGCAGTGCCAACTGTCAGCGGGTTGATGCCCCGGGAGGTGCATTCTGCGATCCTCAATCGCACCCGGGAGTTGGTCACTGAGCAAGCACAGGTGTTCCAGGAGGACATCCGGCCCAGACTGGCCAAAGAAGGCATCGAGATCCTTCGCTGGGATGAGCTCACATCTGCCGAGAAGGACCGGATGGACGAGCTGTTCGCCGAGCGGATCTTCCCGGTGCTCACCCCGCTTGCTGTCGATCCCTCACATCCATTCCCCTACATCTCGGGCTTGTCGATCAACCTAGCCGTGCTGGTCCGCAACCCGGAAACCGGCATTCGCCAGTTTGCGCGGGTCAAGGTGCCGACAATGCTCGCCCGATTCATCTCGCTCGCCGAGGGGCGCTATGTCGCGCTGGAAGACGTGATCGCGCATCATCTTGATCAGCTGTTCAGCGGCATGCATGTAGTGGGACACCACACGTTCCGGGTGACACGCAACGAAGATGTCGAGGTCGAGGAAGACGACGCCGAGAACCTGCTGCTTGCTCTGGAGAAGGAGCTGCTTCGTCGCAAGGTCGGTCGGCCGCCGGTTCGGCTCGAGGTCGAGGACGACATGGACCCCAAGATGCTCGAGCTGCTAGCCAGTGAGCTGGACATCAGTGAGAGGGAAGTCTTCCATCTGCCCGGACCGCTCGATCTGACCGGCCTGTTCTCCCTGGCCGATATTGATCGAGCCGAGCTCAAATACCCTGCCTTCCTGCCCTCAACCCATCCCCATCTCGCTGAGGTCGAAACAGCCAAGCCCGCCGACATGTTCGCAGCTCTCAAGCAGCGCGATGTGCTGCTGCACCACCCGTACGATTCATTCGCGACGAGCGTGCAGCGCTTCATTGAGCAGGCTGCTGATGATCCACACGTCTTGGCGATCAAGCAGACCCTTTACCGCACGTCCGGCGACTCACCCATCATCGACGCGTTGATCGAGGCAGCCGAGGCGGGCAAGCAGGTGCTGGCCCTTGTTGAGATCAAGGCACGGTTTGACGAGCAGGCCAACATCGCGTGGGCGCGCCGGCTCGAGCAACACGGTTGTCATGTGGTGTACGGGCTGCTCGGGCTGAAGACCCACTGCAAGCTCTCGATGGTGGTGCGCGACGAGCCCGATGGGCTGCGCCGCTACGCGCATATCGGAACCGGCAACTACAACCCCAAGACCGCGCGGCTGTATGAGGACATCGGGCTGCTCACCGCCAACCCGATCGTCACCGAAGACATCGGCCGGTTGTTCAACCATCTGTCGGGAATGGCTCAGGAGACCCAATACAAGCGGCTGCTCGTCGCCCCGCACGGTATCCGCAATGGGTTGATCGACCGGATCAACCACGAGATCGCCAACCACGAGGACGGCAAGGCCGCGGGCATCAAGATCAAGGTCAACTCCATCGTGGACGAGGCGACCTCCGATGCGCTCTACCGTGCCTCGCGGGCCGGTGTCCCGGTCGACCTGTGGGTACGCGGAACCTGTACGATCCGGCCCGGCGTGCCGGGTCTCAGCGAGAACATCCGCGTGCGTAGCATTCTCGGCCGATTCCTCGAGCACAGCCGACTCTTCTGGTTTGCGAACGATGGATCGCCGTCAGTCGGCATCGGCTCCGCCGACCTCATGCACCGCAACCTCGACCGCCGAGTGGAGGTGCTGGTCTCGATCACCAATCCGGCACACATCGGTGAGATCGAGGAGCTCTTCAAGATCGCGTTCGACGAGGGAACGGCGTCGTGGCAGCTGCAGCCGGATGGGACATGGATTCCACACACTACGGACGCCAGCGGTGAGCCTCTGCTTGACATGCAGGAGTACTTGATCAACGCTACAGGCCGGCGCCGCGCCACAGCGAAGTAGCCGTCCCGTGCCTCCGGCGAGCACCGCCCGCAGCCGAAAAGACGCGGTGCCCTCTGCTAGGCGCCCGATCCTGGCGGGTGGCGCTGTAGTCACTCGTGAACACCCGCTGCGTGGCACCGAGGTAGTGATCATCCATCGGAAGCGTTACGACGACTGGACGCTGCCGAAGGGCAAGCTCGATGTTGGAGAGTCGCTGCCGGCATGTGCGGTGCGTGAAGTGCATGAGGAGACCGGAGTCACCATACGGCTCAGTGTGCCGTTGGACTCGATCACCTACCAAGCGGGGAGCGCCGGCCTCAAGAAGGTCGATTACTGGGGCGGCGTGGTCTTGGATTCGGTTCGCCGGGCACCGGACGACGAGGTCGACGTCGTCTCCTGGCTACCGGTACGGGCAGCGCTCGGGCGGCTCACTTACTCCCATGATCATTTCCTGGTGGAGCAGCATCTTAAACAGCCGGCCACCATTCCGCTGATCATCCTGCGGCACGCCAAGGCAATGGATCGCAAGGACTGGTCACGAAGGGACTCGACCCGGCCCATCACTTCCCGCGGTCGCCGCCAGGCCAGGATGCTGAGCCCGATGTTGGCGGCGTACGGAGTAACCAAACTCGTCAGCTCTACCGCGACACGGTGCACCTCCACGCTGCTGCCCTACGCCCATTTGCGTGAGATGGCCGTCGATACCTATAGCCTGCTGACCGAAGAGGAAGGCGCAGACGACGCCAAAGGGGTCGTGCGCCTGGCACACAAGATCAAGGCCGCGACGCTCGCCAGTGGGCAACCAACTGCTATCTGTGGGCACCGGCCGGTGCTGCCGCACATTCTTGATGCACTTGAGATCCCACCGACCACGTTGGTGACCGGAGAATTCCTGGTGGCGCATCTGACAGCCGAGGGCACGGTGCACGCGCTGGAACGGCACCGGCCCCAGGCCTGAACTGGGC
>DASRJV010000222.1:0-3100 GCA_035649295.1 Propionibacteriaceae bacterium | reverse complement strand
CTACGTCGAGTCGCTTCGGCCCGTCGCCTGAGACGTCGCATTCCGTCCGACGCTACGAGCTTGATCAGCTCACCCGATTCGACCTGCCAGTCATCCGCGTCAGGGCGTCGAGATTCTTCTGATCGGTGTCGGGCAATGTGTGCAAGTACTTCTGCGTGGTCTGGATCTGCGCATGTCCCATCCGATCCATCACGCCCTTGAGATCCGCACCGCCAGCGAGAAGCCACGACGCGTGCGCGTGTCGAAGATCATGTACCCGAACACCGAACTCGATGCCCGATGCTTTGACAGCCGGCAGCCACACTCGGGTTCGGAAGGTGTTACGCGAGATCGGAGTCCCCACCTCGGTGCTGAACAGGAGTTCGTCACGCCCAATCGCATGGACGCTGATGTGCTCAGCAACCTCGTCCAGCCACGCAGACCGCACACCAAACGTGCGCGACTCGTCGTCCTTCGGATAGGGCTTGATGATCATCCGCTCACCGGTACCAGAGTGCTTCTTCGAAACCTCGACGATCGTCTCCTCGACGGTCACAGTACGGCGCAGAAAGTCGATGTGCCGCGGCCGGAGAGCGATGAGCTCGCCCCAGCGCATGCCTGTCTCGATCGCCGTTGCGACGAGCAGTCTGTGACGCTCCGGGATCGCAGCAATGAGGCGACCGAACTCATCCGGTGTCAGCGTCCGGGTCCGCCGCACGATGATCTTGGGCAGCTCCGTGTGCTCGCACGGGTTCATCAAGATCAGCTGGTCCCGAACGGCTCGCTCAAAGATCGAATGCAGCATGACGTGATACTTGCGCACCGACCGAGGAGATAGGCCCTCGGCAGTCGCCTTCGTCACCCACTCCTGAACCAGCGACGGCAAGATCCGCGCCATCGACCGGCTGCCGAAGAACGGTAAGAAGTGCCGATCGAGATACGACCTGTATGCAGCGCGAGTCGTGGCCTCGAGATGTTTGCTGGGGAGCCAGCTGTTCTCGACATAAGTCTCAAACGTGATGTCACCGAGGGAACGATCCCACCACCTCCCTTCCCGGACCGCCTGCTCTTCCCGCTGGGCTGCGCGGAGCGCAGCCCGTCGCGACGGGAAAGTGCCGGCCGACCGGCGGGTGCCATCAGGGCCTTCGTACACGCCTGTGAATGAGGGCGTGCCCTTGTTCTCCCGCCGGAACGCGTAGGCCATGATCAACTCCTCGTTAGCGATTCGTTAGCGAACGTTGCCGGATGATGCTGGATGAGCCTGGACGTGCATGGAATCTAAAATATAGCTCTGACTAGGCAGTTTACTGGTAATCGAGTCTACAATTGAACTCAGCGAAGGGGCGAAGAAACCCCAGAAATATCGCTCATAACCCAGAGGTCACAGGTTCAAATCCTGTCCCCGCTACTCTCGGAAAGCGCTCTTGACAAGGTGAAACACCAGTCAGGAGCGCTTCGCATTTCTATCACGTGCAGGTTGCGTGCAGGATCGCGGAGGGCTCACCATCAGCGGTCCCGGCTCGCGAGTCAAGGCGCAAACCGGGACCTCGACGGAATAGAGGTCCGCCGTGAACCAATCTTCACCGATCACCCTCAGCGAGGGCCACATCACACCCGCCACCAAGCTCACAGTTGAGCTCATCAACACCAAAGACATGCCGCAGACGATCTTGATCCGCTGGCCTGTCAAACCGACACCGGTGAGCCCGAGGCGGTACGACGAGATCGCGTCCCGTGCCATGAGGCTCCTGGCCAATGCATCCACCGAGCTAGCGGCGCGGAAGGCGCGCAACCGCACCGTCAGTGAAGACGAGGAGTGATCGAGAGCTAACACCAAGATCGAGAGCCTGGCGGCATCGAAGAGTCGTCGGGCCTTGGCATGCATGTACTCGCCCATCGGTCGGGATGATCAACCGCCATCATGGGGGCTTGCAGTCCGCGTGGCGAGGCGTGCTGGCAAGCTGCGATGATTGCCATCCGCCTCGATCAGTCGCTGCACCTCGTCCTTCGTCTCACGGGTGGCAGCCGCTCCCAGATTGTCAGGCGGTGATCGATGTGATCGGTTAGCCATGCCCTTTGGGTGAAGCGAGCCCACTGTGCGCCGAGGATCCAGCCACAATCAGCATGATAAGCGTGATAAGCGATGACCAGTCCACTCGCGCGACATTAGACCGGCTGCCGATGCGGCGCAGGGTGTCTCAAAACCATCTCACCACTCAAGCCAGGTGAGCGCCTCGCTGACCAACCAAGCCCCGAGCTAAGGCAGACCAGCGGGGTTGGGGTCGGACGCGGCAGAACCGCTCCTGGCGCCGGTCCGGCTGCCCCAGCCGGTTTTCCGCTCTATGCCGCCGACACCCAGCCCTTCTGGCGACGTTCGCTGGAACCAATCCTGGTGGTGATCGGCTGCGCCGTGCTGATCGGGATCGGGATCTTCTTCGCGGCGACGGACGACGACTACAGTTCGCCCGAGGTCGCACCTGCGGAGCCGACTCAGGTCCTCAGCGAGCTTCCGCACGATCACACGCTGCGCGCCGACCTGCGCGTCGGGGACTGTTTCGACCTCAACGATCCGACCGCCGACCAGATCGAAGACGTCAAGGCGGTCCCGTGCACGACCGAGCACGAGTTCGAGGTCTTCTACGTCGGGACGATGGGCAAGGGCAGCTACCCGACCGACGCAGCTGGCGAACATAGAAATCACGGACGACAAGTCCTCGACATCGAGGGCGCGTTCTGGACGGACCTGGACCACAACTGCATCCCCGCGTTCCGTGCCTTTATCGGTAAGTCGTGGTACGGCGGTTCCGACCTCGACATCTACTGGCTGGCCCCGACCGACGATGCCTGGCGGTCGGGTGATCGGACGGTGCAGTGCGCCGCCTACTATCCGGTGATCGATCGCCTGACAGAGTCGCTCCGCGGCACGCGGCAGTGAGCCCTGCGGTCGGACCTCTAAGGCTCTGCGCGGTTCGAAGATAATCTTCGATTCACCTGTGCTGCCCGCTGGCGGTAGCCGGGTACACACTGGTCCTGCGGTCCTGCGTCCTGCATTGGAAGGCATGGTTTGGCCGTCGGGCTGAAGACTCCGATGAGCGAGGACCTCGTGCGGGCGAACGTCATG
>DASRJV010000221.1:0-10254 GCA_035649295.1 Propionibacteriaceae bacterium | reverse complement strand
CAGCCGCTGCATGGGATGGGTCCGGCCCAGATCGGCCATGATCTCCTCGCTGACCGCGATCTGACCGTCGGTCAGGATGAAGGGCAACCGCGCATCGAATGCGTCGAGCAGGCCGTCGCCGCGTCGTTGCCGCGGCACCGCGTGACGCGAGGCGGCATCAGCTCGGCGGTACGCCATGGTGAGCTGCAGTGCGAAAGCCTCGTCGAATCGCATTCGGTGCCGACCCTGGTTGATCACCGACTTGTCGCTCGGCTGGTGCACTGCTCGGAAAGCCGACTCCAGATCGACCACTTCGGCCGCCCCACGAACCCACTCCGGAAGCGGGTCCTCGATCCCCCGCAGCGACTCCAAGGCCAGCGCGGCGCAGTCGGCGATGGTCCAGGTGCGCAGCTTGCCGGTTACCGGATAGAGGCCGACGAGCGGGACACCGGAGGCGGACGCCAGCGCAGCGTTGTGCTTGGCGCCGCCGATCACGACGCCGTGCTCGTCGAGGATGACGAAGTCGGGATGCGCGAGCTGCAGTCTGCCGTTGAACCTTGTCACCTTGCCTGCGAAGATGCCCCTGGCTCCCGGGCCCAGCTGGCTCTGCCAATACTTGATCAGTCGCGGTTGGCCGAAGAAAGTGCAGGTCAACTTGCCTCGATGGTCGGTAATGATGGCCTCGAGGCGCGACTTGGCCGGCGAGCGATAAGCCGGGCGATCGGGAAGGTTGAAAGTGCGGGCCTCGACGACCTCCGCCATCACCGCAACTTCTTCACCTTCCCGGAGTACCGAAAGGTCGCTCAGCTCAGTACCGGAGAAATAGCGGCGTGGCACGTGCCGCATCAGGTCGCCCACCGTGATGATCTTCAGCGGCTCGAACAACTTGGCGGTCTTGGCGCCGAGGACGTTCTCGAGACGGGTCGACAGCCGGCGGAAGGTGTCGGATCGCCACGGTGAACCGACGAGTCTGAGTGTGGTCATTCCAGTCCGAGCAGCAGCGGGTAACGCGGCTGTCCTCCGTCCAACACCTCGACGTCGACCGCGCGGGACAAGTCCCGAACCCGCGCAGTGAGCGCAGGGAGCAGGTTATCGTCGGCATCCAGCCCGCGAACGAGCGTCAGCAGCTCCCCACCTGCCGCGAGCAGCCGCTCGACCACCTGCCACGCCACTTCTGCCAGCGAGGTGCCAATCACGACGACGACTCCTTCAACAGCGCCCAGCACGTCGCCCGGCTGGCAGCGCCCAGCCATTGTCATCGCGGACTTCTCGGCTACGGTGACCGCGCCATGTCGGGCGTGACCAGCGGCACTGCTCATTGCCATGACTACCGACTCGAAGTCCGCCGCAGGCTCATGAACGGCCATCGCAGCCAGGCCCTGCACCTGGGCATGAGATGGAATGATGCCGACCCGGCGACCGCTGCGGCGCAATTCCGCGGCGACACGATCAGCCGTCTGGAGGTTCACGGTGCCATTGGGCAAGATCACCAGGTCGCCACAGGTTTGATCGGCTGCGGCACGCAGCTCCTCATGTGTGACCGCACCTTCGGCGGCCAACACCGGCACTCCGCCTAGCGAAGCGACGGCCTCAGCCAGCCCCGGACCGGCGACGACGACCAGCACATTCCGCTGACCCACGGCCGGACTGGATTGCAGCGCCGTGATCCGGATTTGGCTCAGCTCACCGAGCGGCAGCGCGGCCTCGACCGCCGCCCCAGCCTCGCCGAGGTGAACATGTACCTGCGCGATGGCCTGGTCGCCCACAATGACCACGCTATGGCCGAGCTCTGACAACCGCTCGCGCAGCCCGTCCAGCTCCGACATCGGAACGCCGCGGAGTGTGTACATCACTTCGTACTCGCCCGTTCTGCTCGGCTCCTCAGACAGGATGCCCGCTGGCTGCGGAGAGCCGGTGGCGGTTAGCGGCTGAGCGGGCGCCCCGCCGAGCACTTCCGCCAAGACATCGATCAGCAGCACGTACGCCTGGCCGCCGGCATCGACGACTCCAGCGGAGGCCAGGACGTCCAGCTGCTCCGACGTATGCGCCAAGGCTTGGTGGGCGCCACGCTGAGCTGCGCGTACGACCGCCAAGGGATCGTCAGAATCGCTGGCCGCTGCCTCCTCGGCGGCGCTCGCGGATTCGTCCGCAACCGTCAGAATCGTCCCGGCGACTGGACGCGCAACGGCACGCCGTGCCGCGACGGCCGCCGATCGCAGCAACGTGGCGACGAGAGTCCCCCGCGGCATTGGTAGCAACGCCGGCAGGTCGTACTCCAAAGTCCGGCAGACGCTGACGAACATCTCGGCGACGATGGCTCCGGAGTTGCCGTGCGCGCTGAGGATCGCGGCTTGCACGGCGGCGTCCAGGCTTGCTGGCTCCAGGTTGCGGACCGCTTGGGAGATCCCGGTCATGGTCAGCTTGAGATTCGACCCCGTGTCGGCGTCCGGCACGGGAAAGACGTTGATCGCGTTCAAAGCGTCGGCTGAATCACCGATGATGCTGGTTGCCCGGCGCAGCCATCCGTCGTAGGCCTTCCAGAGCGTGGGCACCTGCTCGCCGAGCCTGGCTGACACGCCCCCAACCCTAATGGCAAGGGGACGACCCCCTTGAACCCCCGAGGCGTGCACAAACGCACACGGGACCACGCCCAGCCTAACTTGGAGCAATTGGCCTGCGCTGGTATCTGTCGGGTACTCTTTTCCGGTTGCCCACATCGGGCATCTCCACCTGTAATGACCTGATTTGGGAGCGAACTCCAGTGGCTGCGGTATGTGACGTATGCGGCAAGAGGCCCGGATTCGGCCACAACGTGCCCTGGTCGAAGAAGAAGACCAACCGGCGTTGGAACCCGAACATCCAACGGGTACGCGCGACCGTGTCCGGCAGCCCCAAGCGGCTCAATGTCTGCACCTCGTGCATCAAGGCCGGCAAGGTAACCCGCTGACCTGATCTGGCTGTCCGCCGGCCCCAAGCGTCGAGAGCGCGGTTCTTCAAGCCTGGATGACCACAGGAATGATCATCGGTCGTCGGCGGTGAGTGTCGCTTACCCACCTGCCCAGCTGCCGCCGGATCACCTGCTGAAGCCGGTGGGAGTCGTCCACGCCCTCCTGCAGGGCGGCCTCCAGGGCTGAGACGATCAGCGGTCGCACATCGTCGAACACTCCGTCGTCTTCAACGAAGCCGCGGGCATGGATGTCCGGACCGCTGACGATCTTGGAGGCGTGGGTGTTGACTACCGCGACGACCGAAATGAAGCCTTCCTCACCGAGGATGCGGCGGTCGCTCAAAGCCAGCTCCGAGATGTCGCCGATCGTGGTGCCGTCGACGAAGATGTAGCTGGCATCAACCTTCCCAACGATCCTGGCCTTGCCCTGCTCGAGGTCGACCACCATGCCGTCCTCGGCGATGATGGTGCGCTCACGTGGCACGCCCGTTGCGACTGCCAGGTCTCCGTTGGCAGTCAGATGCCGCACTTCGCCGTGTACGGGCATGACGTTGCGCGGCTGGACGATGTTGTAGCAATAGAGCAGCTCCCCCGCGCTTGCATGCCCGGACACATGGACGAGTGCATTCCCCCTGTGCACCACGTGAGCACCGAGCCGAGTCAGGCCGTTGATCACCCGATAGACCGCACTCTCGTTACCCGGGATCATCGAGCTGGCAAGTACCACAGTGTCGCCGCTCTTCAGCTGAATCACCGGGTGCTCGCGGTTGGCCATCCGTGACAGCGCCGATAGAGGCTCGCCTTGAGATCCAGTGGAGACGATCACGACGTCCTCTGGCGGGTAGTTGTCGATGTCGCGCTGCTCGATCAAGGTGTTGCCAGGGACCTTCAAGTAGCCAAGATCACGAGCGACACTCATGTTGCGGACCATCGAGCGGCCGACGTACACCACCTTGCGCTGATGGGCAACTGCCGCGTCGAGCACTTGCTGAACGCGGTGCACATGGGAAGCGAAGCAGGCCACGATCACCCGCTGCCGGCTGCTGCTCACCACGCGGTCAAGTGCGGGACTGATGTCTCGCTCCGGTGTCGTGAAGCCGGGAACTTCAGCGTTGGTGGAGTCAACCATGAACAGGTCGACACCCTCTTCGCCGAGTCGGGCGAAAGCGCGCAGGTCGGTGATCCGGTTGTCCAGCGGCAACTGATCGAGCTTGAAGTCGCCGGTATGCAAGATGAGGCCGGCTGGGGTTCGTACGGCGACGGCCAGGGAATCTGGGATCGAGTGGTTCACCGCGATGAACTCGCAATCGAACTTGCCGACACCGATCTTGTCACCGTCGGTGACGACGCGTTGCGAGACATTCCTCAGGTGGTGCTCCCGCAGCTTCTCGGCGAGCAGCGCGAGCGTCAGTTTGGATCCGATGAGCGGGATGTCGGGTCGCTGTCGCAGCAAGTACGGCACAGCGCCGATGTGGTCCTCGTGGCCGTGGGTGAGCACCAGGCCGCTGACATCGGAAAGACGTTCGCTGATGGCGTCGAAGCCCGGCAAGATCAGGTCGACCCCTGGATGATCATCTTCTGGGAACAGCACACCGCAGTCGATCAGCAGCAGCTGGCCGTCGAACTCGACCACAGCCATGTTGCGACCGACGTCACCCAGACCGCCCAACGAGACGACGCGCATCGCGGTCGGTGCCAGCAAGGGCGGGATCTGCAAGCTACCGGCGGCCACGGGAGGAAGGCTACAGGCCAGATAGCATCGCGCCGTGGGGTCATCTTCCGGTGGACCGATCGCTGACTCGGTGCGCCTCGCCTGGCCAGCCGAGGCATTGAGCATTGCTGAGCTGCAGCGACGGTCCTGGGCCGTCCAGTGGCCGGCCGATCTCGCCGAGTTGATGCTCACCTCAGCATCACTGACGGAGATGACGGATTCTTGGCGTTCGGCCATTGAGCGACCCCCACAGGCGGCGTTCCGGGTGCTGGTCGCGACCGACGGCAAGCGGGTCGTGGGATTCGCCAGCACGACGCCTAGCCAAGACGACGATGCCGACGCGAGTGTCGACGGTGCGATCGAGGTGTTCGTTGTGGATCCGGCGGCGCAACATCGAGGCCACGGCTCACGGCTGCTGAACGCCTGTGCTGACACTCTGCGGGCCGATGGCTTTGGTCGTGCTTGCTTCTGGGTGAACAGAGGCGACGAGGCGTTGCAGCGGTTCCTCACCGCTGCAGGGTGGGCTGCTGACGGTGCCACGCGGGAGATTGGGCCAGAGGATGGGTCCCTACGTCTCAAACAGGCCCGGTTCCACACAAACCTCGAGGCCGAACGTTAATGCTCGTGCCGAAGCACTAGGACGAGACCGTCAGGTTGTCACCCGCCAGCTCGACATGCATGCCGTCTTCCACCGCGACGAGCTTGGTGACCGTCAGACCAAGTGGCATTCCCTTGAGCGGTATTGGCCGCAGCAGGGCCGCCAGCAGGGCCTGGGCAGTGAAGTCCGGCAAATTGACCCCCTCGACCGAGATCTTGGCATCGCTCAGCGTCATGGTCTGTTCCTTGGCGTTGAGCCGTGGCGAGCCGGTGATCACGGCCTCGACCTCTCGCCCCACGACAGTGGTCTTGACCACGATCTCCAGCCGCCCCTCGCCGCCATAGGACAGCGGTGCGCCGGCAACTGCGGAGAGTTTCGCGTAGTCGATCCGGGCGGTGCCCTCGGTATGGGCGATCGTCATTGATTTGAACCAGTCGCCGGTCGCGACGTCGGACATGACGAGCTCAGCGTGTGCCAAGATCAAGGGCGCTTTGCTGGTTTCGCCGAGCTGATCGGCTACTACGCGCATCTCGCTGATCGAGCCGGCGACAAGCTGAGTCAGGAACGGAAAACCCTCGATGGTCACCCCGGGTGGCTCGGGCGTTCCCAATGGGGGCTGCAGCGTAGCGGCGGCCCGCTGCTCAGCGCGGCGCTGACTGTACCGGTCGCCGACATAGAGGCCTGCGCAGAGCAGCGCGACACCTAGCACGATGATCAGTACGGCGATCAGCGGCGAACCCCGTAGCCGGCCGGTCCATGATCGGTTCACGTCATCGGATCCCAAGAATGGGCTCGATTCCCACGGTCAGACCGCGCCTGCTGCCGATGGCCCGGATAGCCGCGAGTACGCCTGGCATGAAAGACACCCGGTCGAGCGAATCGTGCCGGATGGTCAAGGTCTCCCCCTCGGCGCCGAACAGCACCTCCTGATGGGCGACCAGTCCGCGGACCCGGATTCCATGGACGCGGATCCCGTCAACCTGGGCACCCCGAGCGCCAGGCAGCTCCTGGACCGTGGCATCTGGCGGTGCTCCGAGCGCGGCCGCATTGCGTGCAGCGGCAATCCTGCGTGCCGTATTCGCGGCGGTGCCGGACGGCGCATCGGCCTTGCCCGGGTGATGCAGCTCGATGACCTCCGCGCTCTCGTAGAAGGCGGCTGCCTGCTCCGCAAAACTCATCATCAACACTGCACCGATGGAGAAATTGGGGGCGATCAGGATGTTGACGCCGTCATGATCGGCAAGGGTGGTGCGTAGCCGATCCAACCGCTCGTCCGTGAAGCCTGTGGTACCGACGACGGCGTGGATGCCATGGTCGATACACCAGGAGAGGTTGTCCATCACCGCGTCGGGATGAGTGAAGTCGACGATCACCTCTGCGGCTTCGGCCGGCGTACGCTCATCCCCCAGATCGAGTGCCGCAACGAGCTCCATGTCTGGAGCCGAATCCACCGCCCGGCACACTTCGGCACCCATCCGGCCGCGGCATCCGAAGACGCCCACCCTTCTCATCCACCGCCACCTTCCGGACTCGTCACCTCGGTTCTACCACCGGGAGAGAACTGACTCGATTCGCCGGGCCGGCACCCGGGCCCCGGCGATGGCGAGCGTCGGGGGTTGGGCGAAGAGCACCTCCGCCTCGGCTCGCACCTCCTCGGCGCTCACCTGATCGAAACGGCGCAGCAGCTCGCCGAGGGTCCGCTCATCGCCGAGTACGGTGTTCACCCCAAGACGGCTCATCCGGCTGCCTGGGCCTTCGTAGGAGAGCGCGGTTTGGCCCCGCATCTGTCCCTTGGCTCGCGCCAGCTCATCCTCGGTAATGCCGTGCGCAGCGACGTCGGAGAGCGTTGCCCGCACCAGCTCCAGAATCTGCGCCAGCCGGCCAGGCGCGCACTGCCACTCCACGCTCCACAGACCCGCGTCGGAATAGGCGGTCTCCCCGGCATCGATGCCGTACGTCAGTCCGCGGCGCTCCCGCACTTCGACAAATAGCCGCGACGCCATCCCGCCGCCGATGATCAAGGACAGCAGACCCAGCGGAAATCGTTGTGCGTCGAATATGCCAAGGCTGGGGAATGCCAGCACCGCGCTGCATTGCTCCAGCGGCAATTTGTGCATGAGCAGTCCGCCGCGACGGCTGATGGTGTTAGCACCGGGCCGCAGTGCCGCGGCAGGAGTTGACGGCTGTGCGTCGAGAGCGCTCAGCCGTTCCACGAGCCGGTCGTGGTTGACCTTCCCCGCCGCTGCTACAACCAGACAGCCGGGCTGATAGTGCCGCCTCCAGTGCTGCACGATCTGCCGCCGGGTCAGGGCGACCACTGCGGCAGCCGAGCCGATGATCGGGCGGCCGAGCCCCGACTTGCCGAAGATCTCAGCCGCGACCGCCTCAGCTGCGAGCTCGGTCGGTTCATCGGCGTGCATGGAGATCTCGTCTAAGATCACCGCACGTTCGGCGTCGACATCCTCCGGTGTGATCGACGAATGAGTGATCATGTCGCTGAGGACGTCGAGGGCGAGCTCGGCGTCACTGTGCAGCACGCGGGCGTAGAAGCAGGTGTGCTCCTTGGCCGTGTAGGCGTTGAGCTCACCACCTACGGATTCGATCGTGGCCGAGATCTGCTCCGCGGTGCGATTCGGGGTTCCCTTGAAAAGCAGGTGTTCCAAGAAGTGAGAGGCGCCATGCAGGCTCGGCGTCTCGTGCCGCGAGCCGACCGACGCGAAGACGCCAAGGGAGTAGGTGCTGGTGGACCGGATGTCCTCAGTGACGATCTGCAGACCGTTTGGGAGCACGGTACGGCGGACGGCGCCATCCAACTGGGGAAGGCGCCGTCCGGAACGGCCGCGCGGCACGGCGGGCATCGGGTGCTGATTCGAACGCCGCTACGCCGAGACTGTCTCCTCAACCACAGGAATCAGCGACAGCTTGCCGCGATCATCGATCTCGTTGATCTCTACCTGGATCTTCTGTCCGACATTGAGCACATCCTCGACGCTCTCGACTCTTTGTCCCCCGGCGAGTGGACGCATCTTGGAGATGTGCAACAAGCCGTCCTTCCCAGGCAGCAGCGAAACAAAAGCGCCGAACGCGGTGATCTTGACGACCGTGCCGAGGTAGCGCTCGCCCTTCTCCGGGTTGGTCGGGTTGGCAATGGCGTTGATCATGACACGTGCTGCCTCGGCCTTGTCGCCCTGATCCGCGCCTACATAAATCGTTCCGTCGTCCTCGATGCTGATCTCTGCCCCGGTGTCGTCCTGGATCTGGTTGATCACCTTGCCCTTCGGCCCGATGACCTCGCCGATCTTGTCGACGGGGATCTTCATGGTGATGATCCGCGGCGCGTAGATGCTCATCTCATCAGGCCCGTCGATGGCCTCGCGCATCACGTCGAGCAGGGTGTTCCGGGCGTCCTTGGCCTGTTTCAGCGCCTCTCCCAGCACAGAGGCGGGAACCCCATCCAGCTTGGTATCCAGCTGCAACGCCGTGATGAAGTCCCGGGTGCCCGCAACCTTGAAGTCCATGTCGCCGTACGCGTCCTCGGCGCCGAGGATGTCGGTGAGTGCCACATAGCGGGTCTCACCGTCCACCGTGTCGGAGACGAGGCCCATCGCAATACCAGCGACCGGTGCATGCAGCGGCACGCCTGCGTTGAGCAGAGCCAGCGTCGACGCGCATACCGAGCCCATTGAAGTGGAGCCATTAGATCCGAGTGCTTCCGACACCTGACGAATCGCGTACGGGAACTCATCACGGGTGGGCAACACCGGCAGCAAGGCCCGCTCGGCCAACGCGCCGTGACCGATCTCGCGTCGCTTGGGCGATCCGACCCGTCCGGTCTCACCCGTGGAGTAAGGCGGGAAGTTGTAGTTGTGCATGTAGCGCTTGGTGGTTTCCGGCGCGAGCGTGTCGAGCCTCTGCTCCATGCCCAGCATGTTCAGCGTCGAGACGCCCAGAATCTGGGTCTCGCCGCGTTGGAAGAGCGCCGACCCGTGCACTCGCGGTACCACGCCGACCTCGCACGATAGGGTGCGAATGTCGGTGACGCCGCGGCCGTCGATGCGGACTCTGTCGGTCAAGATCCGCTGCCGAACCAGCTTCTTGGTGAGCGCGCGATATGCGCCGCTGATCTCCTTTTCGCGGCCCTCGAACTGAGGGGCGAGACGCTCGACGATCGTGTTCTTGAGGTTGTCGGCGGCGTGTTCACGCGTCTGCTTGTCGGCGATCGACATGACCTCGCTCAGTTCCACAGTTGCCGTTTCGGCAACGGAGTCGTACACGTCGTCGGCGTAGTCAACGAAGATCGGGAACTTAGCGGTTGGCTTCGGGAACTTCGCCGCCAACTCGGCCTGGGCGTCGCACAATAGTCGGATGAACGGCTTCGCCGATTCCAGTCCGGCAGCTACCACGTCCTCAGTGGGAGCAGTTTCGCCGGACCTTACAAGATCCCATGTGTGGTCGGTGGACTCTGCCTCAACCATGGCAATGGCGACGTCGCCAGCAGGGGTGACCCGGCCCGCAACCACCATGTCAAAGGTGGCCTTCTCGAGCTGATCGACATCGGGGAAGCCGATCCAGCGGTCACCGACGAGCGCGACGCGTACGCCGCCAATCGGGCCGCTGAACGGCAGGCCCGCCAGTTGAGTGGACAGCGAGGCCGCGTTGATCGCGACCACGTCGTAGAGCTTGTTCGGGTTCAGCGCCATCACAGTGACGATGACTTGGATCTCGTTGCGCAGCCCTTTGACGAAGCACGGACGCAGCGGTCGGTCGATCAGCCGACAGGTGAGGATCGCGCCCTCGGATGGACGGCCCTCACGACGGAAGAACGAGCCGGGGATGCGGCCTGCGGCATACATCCGCTCTTCGACGTCCACCGTAAGAGGGAAGAAGTCGAGAGCCTCGCGCGGCTTGCTCTGTGCAGTGGTGGCGGACAACACCATGGTGTCGCCGTCTAAGTAGACAGTTGCCGATCCGGCGGCTTGCCGGGCCAGCACGCCCGATTCGAAGCGAACGACATGACGC
>DASRJV010000220.1:0-6598 GCA_035649295.1 Propionibacteriaceae bacterium | reverse complement strand
CGATGACTCCGGAGAGGTGATCAACAAGTCGCCCGACATGACTTGGTGCACCTGGGCAAATCGATCGACGCCGGCAGCGTCAACCTCACTCACCGTGCCCAGCGGCTGACCGTTCTCGATCACCACGGCAAGACCGTGCGCGCGCTTGGGAATCAGGGAGAGCGCTTCGCCCACGGTGGTGTGCGGCGTCACCGAGACCGGTGTGTCGTAGATCGGATGTGATCGCTTGACCTTGCCGATCACCTCTGCGACGACATCGGTCGGGATGTCTTGAGGAACGATAGCGATCCCCCCGCGACGTGCCACCGTCTCAGCCATGCGGCGCCCGGAAATCGCGGTCATATTGGCCACGACAAGCGGCAGCGTCGTACCAATCCCATCGGTGCTCCGCAGGTCTACGTCAAGTCGCGAGGCGATCGCTGAGCGTCGCGGCACCATGAAGACGTCGGAGTAGGTCAGGTCGTACGGCGGAAGCTGCTTGAGAAATCGCACGTGGACATTCTCACCGCCGCAGCACGGTTTGCCTATTCGCCGTTCGCGCATCGGGCGGTTGCGGCACGTGTGAGGCGGTGTGGTAGCTAGGGACAGGCAACACCTCAACGGTCACACCGGAAACCGCGCTCCATGGGTGCTCTGTGAGCCTAGCGGTTGCCGCTGGGAGTCGCATTTGGCTCGGTAGTTGCTTGCGCCTCGGGTGTTGGTGCGGTGGTTGTTTCCGTGGGTTCGGAGCGGGCAGATTCGCTCGGTTCGGAGGTCGGCGCCTCACTCGCTTCGTCTGTCGCCTCGGACGTCGCCCTGCTCGTCGGCTTTTCTGAGGGCGCCTTCTTCTTGGTGTCCGACTCCTTGCTGGACCTACCCTCGCTGACCTGCTGGATCGTGGTGCCCTCACCCCCTGACAAGGCGTGACCGGTAACCAACTCGAAGGTCGTCAGGGCAACTGCTGCAATACCGAACGCGGCCAGCGCCGCCACGACGACGCGCTTCCAATTCATCTTCGGCCGGCGGGGAGGAGATGGCTCGCCGCTGGGCTCTGGTTCCACCAGGTGGCTGCGCTGGCCGGCGATGTGGCCCTCTTTGTCAGCCACAATGTCGATCACAGTGGGTTCTTCCACCTCGTTCGGCCGGTCAGTCCAAAACACGGTCTTGACCTTGTCGCGGGTACGGCGCAGGGAGGCCGTGTACAGCGAGCCGGCGACAGCGGCGATGATGCTGGCCAGTGCCGCTCCAACCAAGGTGCCCCCCACACTCAGCTGAGACCCCAGCGCAGCCGCCGTCACTGCCGCCAATGCGCCTCCGACGATCTGTGTGACCGAAAGATCGAGCGCCTTGGCCTTGGACTGCTTATCGCCGGCTGGATCGCTGGTACCGGATTGCGTCCTACGGTTCTTCAGATTCTGATTTGTGCTCATGTCCTCATTGCGGTTTCTGCAGGGCCCGACCTACCCAACGCTCGCGAACGCGGGGTCTTGACCACGGGCGGTCTCGTCCAGACGCGTCAACGCCTCTTTGTTCCGGATCGTTGTCAGGTTTTGCGAAGAGTGAGCAATGCCACAATCTCCGTGTTGGACGGGGTGGCGCCCAGCGCCAGCCGTCGTTGGTCTGCACAGTTCCTTTGCGCTGCTCGCGCATGCCGACGCTCGCAGCTTTGGGTTCCTTAGCGCTGCTCGCACTTACCGACGCTCGCAGCTTTGGGTTTCCTTACGCTCCGCACCCCGATGCAAGGTATGGAGAACGGAGGAAACCAACGTATACGTCTATCTCGGAAGAGCGCGGGCGGGGTCCAACACCTGGAGCCGGCTGGTGCACGACAACGCCCCACGACCCTGGCAAGGACCGCGGGGCGAAGTGACGCTCTGGCTACTTGGCCAAGTGGTGTTCTTCTTCCACCTCGGCTTCGATCGCGTGATGCTCACCGTCTCCAGACAGATGCATGGGGTGCATGTGGTGATGTGCAGCCTCTTCGATCTCAGCGCGGGTAGGCCGACGCAGCGTATCGATGAAGTAGAAGCGGGTCGCCTTACGGCGGCGCTGCTCGCGCTTGATCTCCTTGACCGAGAACCCGTCGGTGTCGGTTGCCGGCAGCAGAGCGGGAAGGTCCTCGTGCTGGGTCAGCGTGTACGCCTCGCCCTCGCTGATCGGCCGGTGACGTTCGGCGTACTTGCCCGACGGAGCGCGATCGATAATGCCGGATTCGGCGCCGTGCAGCATCCGGTCGCGATCGGAGCGCTGCAGCCCGATGCATATCCGCTTCGTCACCAGGAATGCGATCACCGGTGCCACGAACACCGCAACCCGCAGGAAGTAGGTCACGGAGTTCAGAGAGACGTGGAATTGAGTGGCGACGAGGTCGTTGCCACCACCGATCCACAGCATCGCATAGCCAGTCATCGCTGCTACTCCGAACGCGGTGCGCGTCGGGTTGTTGCGGGGACGGTCGAGGATGTGATGTTCAGACTTGTCGCCCGTGACCCAGGCCTCGACGAACGGGTAGATAGCCATCAAGCCGAAGAACAGGCCCATCAGCCCGAGGCCAGGTATCGCTACGTTCCATGACCAGGTCGTCGATCCGATGTGCCATTCCCAGTTCGGCATGAGACGAATGCCGCCCTCGACAAAGCCCATATACCAGTCGGGCTGCGAGCCGGCCGTGATTTCCGCGGGGTTGTAAGGCCCGAACACCCAGACCGGATTGATCTGCATCGTCGCGCCCATCAGCGTAAGGACACCGAAGACGATGAGGAAGAAGCCGCCGGCCTTCGCGGCATACACGGGGAAGACCGGGTAACCGACGACGTTGCCCGTGACTCGACCCGGGCCCGGGTACTGGGTGTGCTTGTGGTAGACCACCAGCGCCAGATGGGCTGCGATCAGCCCGAGGAGCAGCGCAGGCACTAGCAAGATGTGCACCATGTAGAGCCTGGGGATGATGAGCTCGCCGGGGAACTCACCCGCGAAGGTGAAGAACTCGGCCCAGGTTCCGATCACCGGGATCGACCGGATGAGACCGTCAACGAACCGCAGGCCAGTGCCCGACAGCAGGTCGTCCGGCAGTGAGTAGCCGGTGAAGCCGTTGATTATTCCAAGTGTCAACATGGCCACGCCGATCAGCCAGTTGATCTCACGTGGTTTGCGGAACGCGCCGGTGAAGAAAATGCGCAGGCTGTGGGTAAGCATCGCGGCGACGAAGACCGCGGCGGCCCAGTGGTGCATCTGCCGCAGCAACAGACCGCCGCGAATGTCGAAGGAGATGTTCAGCGTTGATGCGAATGCCTCCGACATCTGCAGTCCGCGTAGCAACTCGTAGCTGCCCTCGTACTCGATTTCTGACATCGACGGCTTGAACCAGATGGTCAGAAAGATGCCGCTGAGGATCAGGACGATGAATGAGTACAGCGCGATCTCGCCGAGCAGGAACGACCAGTGATCGGGAAAGACCTTGCGCAGGAACGGTCGGCTCAGGCCGGCAACTCCGATTCGATCGTCGAGCCACTTGGTGGGTCCACCGGCTAGCTTGAAGACCGGCCCGAGCTCCTTCTTGGGGGTCTGGGCCTGGACGGCGGTCTCGTCATTGACCGTGGCGGCTGGCTCAGCCATTAGTTATCGCCTTCTTCACAATCATCACGGAGAATCATGACGCGAGTCCCGCTCAAAATAGCTCGGTCCAGGCGGGACGAGGAAGTCACGCTGGGCGACGATGTAGCCCTCGGCATCCGTCGTAATCGGCAGTTGCGGCAAAGGACGCGCCGCGGGGCCGAAGACCACCTTTCCCGCGTCGCCAAGATCGAAAGTCGACTGGTGGCACGGGCACAGCAGGTGGTGGGTCTGTTGCTCCCACAGGCTGATCGGGCAGCCAACGTGGGTGCAGATCTTGGAATAGCAGAGTATGCCGCCGATCTGCCAGCCCTCGCGGGAGGGCGGGATCGTGATGGTGTTGGGATCCATTCGGACGACGATGACCGCCGCCTTCGCCTTTTCGATTTGGAACTCGGAGCCATGAAGTTCTTGGAGGTTTGCGGGCTCGCCGTTGATCAACTGACCGATCTCGATATCCTCAGGCTTGATCGGTTTGAAGGTGACGTCCTGTACGACGCGTACCCCCGGTGCCCAGATGGTCCTCTCGATGGTCTCGGCGCGCTTTTTCTTGGTGGGCCACGGGCCGAGATCGGCGAGTCCGACGATCATGGGTAGCAAGATCGTCGCGAGCGCCGCCAGTAAGGTCCGTCCGATGATCTTCCGCCTGGTGATCTTGGACTCGTCGACGACCTTGTCCAGCTCGGTCAGCACGTAGTTCTTGTCATCGTCGCTGGACGCGGCGCTGTGCCGGTAGTCGATCATTTCCTTGTCGTCCATGAGCTTCCGGGCCCAGTGCACAGCACCAATGCCGAGGAAAAGCAGCGCAAGGCCGAAGGTCAGGCCGAGAAGGAGGTTTCTGCTGTTGGCCCTCAGTGGGCCAAAGTCAACCCAGGCGTCCCCGGGCACAGCGAAATAGACGACAACGAATCCGATGGACAAGATCGGCACCAGGCCGAAGAAGGTGGCCACTTGCCGGGTCGCCCGATCAGCAGCCTTCTCGTCGACATCGGTGAGCCGTGGCAGGTGCTCCTCCAGGCCCGGGTCTGGAACCGGGTAGCGCTCCTCGTCGACTGTTGCGACCTCAGTGCCGGGGTGGCCGTGGGAGGTGTCCTCACTCATTTGGCTTTCACCCCCTTCGCTGCGATCCACATGGCAAAGAAAATCAAGCTACCGAGACCAATAATCCAGGCCCACAGGCCCTCACTCACCGGTCCGAGCCCGCCGAGTGCCAGACCGCCGCTGGACGGCTGCTCGTGGAGGCTATCGAGGTAGCCAATAATGGCTCGCTTGTCCTCCGGCGTCAGCACCTCGTCGGAGAACACCGGCATCTGCTGCGGGCCGGTCAGCATCGCTAGATAGATCCGTTTATGGTCAAGACCGATGAGGGGTGGCGCGTACTTACCGTTGGGCAAGGCGCCACCGGCGCCCTCGAAGTTGTGGCAGGCGGAGCAATTGGTGCGGAACAGCTCACCGCCGCGTGCCAGGTCCTCCGCGCTGAGGTTCGCCGGGGTGTACTCGGCGGGCTCTGGGATTGCCGGCCCGGGACCGAGCGTCGCTACATACGCCGCCAGCGCCGCGATCTCCTCTTCTGAGTATCTGTTGGGCTTGACCGGGGCCTGTTCACCCGGCTTGGCCATCGGCATCCGTCCCGTGCTGACTTGGAAGTCCACCGCAGCAGCGCCGACGCCGGCAAGCGGTGGACCCTGAATAGTGCCGCTGGTCTGACCCTCACCATTCAGTCCATGACAGGACGCACAGCCGACAGCGAACAGCGCCTTACCCTCTTCGATCTGCTGGCTGTTTCCCGTGTCGGCCGATACCTGGGCCGGCGGAGCGATCACGCTGTAGAGCGCACCCATCATGAACAGCCCGAACACCAGCAGCAACGCTTTGGCTGCCGGGTGTCGGCGCCGGGAAGACAGGAGTCGCACTCGGATCCCTCTCGTGTCCTGATGCAGGTGTGGGCCAAACATATTCAGTTGTCCTGGGCCGGAAAAGGGTGCCGGCCTGTGATTTTCGCTGCTTATCGAAGGATGTAGATGACACCGAACAGCGCGATCCACACCACGTCGACGAAGTGCCAGTAATAGGACACTACAACCGCGCTGACAGCCTGCTCATGAGTGAAGGTCCTGGCCAGGAACGTGCGGCCCATCAGCAGCAGGAAAGCGAACAGGCCGCCTGTCACGTGCAGTCCATGGAAGCCAGTGGCTAGGTAGAAGACCGACCCGAACACATTGGACGAGATCGTGAGACCCTCGCTGATCAATTCTGAATATTCGTAGACCTGGCCGCCGATGAAGAACGCGCCCATCAGGAAGGTCAGTGTGTACCACTCTCGCAGCCCCCATCGCCGCAAGTTGAGCAGTCCTCCGGATCGGCTGACCTGAGCGCGCTCGGCGGCGAATACGCCCATCTGACAGGTGAAGGAGCTCGCCACCAGCACACTGGTGTTCAGGATCGCGAACGGGATGTTGATCATGTCGCCCTGGGACTGCCAGAGCGGGACGGTGCCGGTCGCCTCAGCTTGGGAGTTGGTCACGTTGCGAATGGTGAAGTAGGCCGCAAACAGCGCTGCGAAGAACATCAGCTCCGATGCCAGCCAGATGATGGTGCCGACCGCAACCGGCTCGGGTCGATTGTCACGACCACGCAGACGCGACTGCGGGATGGGGTGCAGTGCGCCCTCCGGCATCGTCATCGAGCCGGAAACTGCGTGTGTGTGCATGGCCACGAGGTCATTATTGCGGTAACCGGTGCTGAGGTCACCCCAGGGCACAACTTTGTTATCCGAGTCGCGCGTAGCGTCGAGACGTCGGCTCGAGGCCTAGCTGACAAGCAAAGACGCAGCTATGAAGAGCCTGTGCAGCGCCGGATGTGGCGCTGCTGAGCCGACACTAGGCTGGGCGTGTGTTCACCAGGGTCGCCATGGTGCTCGTACCGCTCCACGCCACGCCCAACGATCAGCCGCCTCCACTGACACCAACCCGGCTGCTGACCCAATGGACCTGGGAATGGTCGATGG
>DASRJV010000219.1:0-5927 GCA_035649295.1 Propionibacteriaceae bacterium | reverse complement strand
AGTTGCGACAAAGAGGCTCGTCGCAGAATACGTGATCCGCCGGCATCCCGCGCCGCGCCCGACCTGAAAGCCCATGACCGGCCATGTTCCGGCTCACGGAGTTCCGCGACCGCAGGGCCTCCTGCTGGTCGGTACGTTCGGCGACCCGCAGGCCGAGGTTTCGATGACCATGTTCGCTGGGCGTTCTGCGTGTTGTGAGGCCCGGACCGTCTGGGGTCGACTGCGTTCGCGCTTGCAGGCGGCTACATCAGGTGTTTGCATGGTGAGGTTGCTGAGACCGGGCCTTGGAGGTGAACCGATACCTTCGCACCCTCACCAAGGAGTTCCTGGATCGATGCGAGACCGCCGCCCCCGCCGACGCGTGCTAGCCGCCGTCGCGGCGGTCGCTGCCGCAGTTGGGGTGGTCGGGCTGGCGCTGCGGGATACCTCGCCGATTGGTCACTTCACCTCGGCTGCGGCGAAAGATCGGTTCGTCACTGCCTACGACCGCGCTATGGCCGACCTGCCACCGGCCCAGCTCACTCTTGATGTCCGGACCCGCTTCGGTGTCGTGCGGGTCTACCGATTCGCCGGCGCCCAGCCCACCAAGGCTCCAATTGTGCTGCTTCCCGGCCGGGCGTCCGCCTCACCGGTGTGGGCCGACAACCTGCCGGCACTGCTCAAACTTCGCAGTGTCTACAGCATCGACCTGCTCGGTGAACCTGGACTGAGCATCCAAGACCGCCCCATCACAAGCGACGCCGACCAGGCCCAGTGGCTGCACGAGGTACTCCTGCAACTCCCCGAATCCCGCGTCCACCTGGTCGGGCTCTCCATCGGCGGCTGGACGACGGCGAACTTGCTCGTCAACCAGCCCAGCAAAGCGACTAGCGCCACGCTGCTCGACCCCGTCTACGTCTTTAGCGGCATGTCGCTCGAGTCGATCCTGCGCTCCATCCCCGCCAGCGTCCGCTGGTTCCCGAAAGCCTGGCGTGATGACTTCGCCAGCTGGACCGCCGGTGGCGCAGCCGTCAAGGATGTGCCCGTCGCGCAGATGATCGAGGCCGGCATGCAAACCTACGCACTCCACCTGCCCGCGCCCAGCCGGATCCCCGAGGACCGAATCGCGGCCATCCGCCAGCCGATCTTGGTCATCATGGCTGGCCGATCTCCAATGCACGACTCCGCCGGGGCAGCAGACCTCGCCCGCCGCAGCCTCGAGCATGGGACGGTTCGCGTCTATCCCGAGGCCTCCCACGCCATCAATGGGGAGTACCCCGACAGAATCGCCGCAGACATCGACGCCTTCCTCGCTGCAGTCGAGTAAGCCGTGTGCTGAGGGCCCGGCCGCAGTTCCAAACCGGGAATGACGACGATAGCGATGAGTTCGCTGGGCGGCCGTGGTCTGTGCTCACATGAGTGACAACGCGACACAGATCAGGGCGCTGATTGAGACCTGGGCAAATGCGGTGCACCGCGGGGACTTGGATGCGGTTATCGCTGATCACAGCGACGACATCGTGATGTTCGACGTACCACCGCCGGAAGACGGCGTACGTGGGATCGCCGCTTACCGCGAGACTTGGCCACCGTTCTTCACCTGGCAGCGGCAGGGTGCGTCGTTCGAGATCGTCTCGCTCGACGTCACCGCCGGGGAGGACGTGGCTTTCGCGTACGCTCTGCTGCGCTGCGGCAGGCCGGAGGAGCTCGAGCGCGACCCCAGCAACCGGCTCCGGCTGACAGTCGGACTGCGGCGGGACGGCGACCGCTGGGTCGTCACCCACGAACACCACTCGTTCCCCGACAAGACCTGACTGAAGGAGCCGATCCAGCCCAAGCCCTGTGGCAGCAGTGGACCGTTATGCGAGGCACTGCACTCGCTTTGACCGTCTCTAGGCGATCGACCGGAAGAACCGCACCAGCTCAGGCACGATGGCCTCAGGCGTGGGCCCGTGGTCTTGGCCAGGGAGCACGTGCCGCTGCGCGTTAGGCAGTGCGGCTGCGACGGCGTCGGCGGCCTCGGGCAGTCCGGGGAAGGTCTGGTCTCCGGAGTAGACGACGGTGGGAACGGTTACAGCCGCCCAGCGGCTGCGCCAGTCGGGATCGGTCTCGATGTCGTGCGAGGCCTTGTGATCGTAGACGAGGGTGGGCGCAACCGCGACCAGGCCAGGCCACCATGGCGCCTGCGCCAACTCCTCGACTGCCTCAGCGGGCAGCCCAATGATCGCCGTCATGTTGTAGCGGGTCGCTTCGTCGAGCTGGCCGGCATTCAGCATTCGCTCGAGCGTGGTGATGTGCTCGGTGCCGTCGGATCCGGCGAAGTAGGGCGGCTCGTATAGAGCAAGCGCTGACACGTCCAGCCCCTCTGTCACCGCGGCGAGTGCGATTCCGGCGCCAGAGGAGCTTGTGTAGAGGGCGGCGGGCGCTCCGGCGGCTTCGATCAAGGCCGCGACGTCCTCGATCTCGCGGCCCAGCGACCAGGGCGGTGTGTCGCCGGATCGGTCGCGACCGCGCCGGTCGTAGTCGACGGCCGTGAAGCCTTCGGCTGCTAACAACTTGGCGATCTCAGTCGTCCGCTGATCAATGGCGCGGTGCTGACTTGCGCCGCCGATGAGGATGACTGTCGGTCCATTGCCGTAGGCGTCGTAGTCGATGGTGGTGCCATCGGCCGAGGTCACGGTGCTCATGGGTTCCACCTTTCTCGCGGTTGTGCTCAGACAGACTCAAGACATTGCAGAAACTGAGCGGCGCTGGGGCTCGTACGGACGGCGGCATTTTGCGAGGGATTGTGGCCAGATGGTTGATGACCGGAGAGCGAAAGCTGCGCCGGTACAGGTCAGAGTGCGACTGGTCTATATCCGTGCTTCACGGTGACGAGGTCCGAAGGCCTTAGCCGAAACACCTGGAGCCGCAGGTCGTAGTACTTGTTGGTCTCACCGATCCACTCCATGCCTAACCGCCGAGCGAGCCTCTTCGCGCGCTCGTTAGCCAGCCGCATCACGGCGAACAACTCGTCTGCTGATTCCTCGAACGCCCAGGCCGCGACGACTTGCGCAGCTTCGGTCGCGTAGCCGTTCCCCCAATGATCCGGAGAGAACTGCCAGGCGAGTTCGAGGTCCTCCTGGAGCGGAGGCATCCGTCGCAAAGTGATCGACCCCAGCAGAACGTCATCCCCGCGACGCCGAACCGCCCAATGGCCAACGGGAGGGTCAAGCTCGGCGTCCTCTCTGGCCCACGATTCAAGAGCGGCTCGCATCCCGGCTTCGTCGTGAATCGGCTCCATGGCGGGGGTGAGCCAGTGTGTCACTTCATCGCGGCCGAAGATCGTCAGGGCCGCCAGAGCGTCCTCGATAGTCCAGGGTCTGAGAACGAGACGTTCGGTGTTGAGTACGACTTGCTCGGTCGTCACATCCGGCTCCTCGTCAGTTCGTGAAAGTCCTCCACGCTGGTCAACACCGGTGATTCGACAATGCTTCCGCCGGGGTGCCTCCGGGCCAAGCCAACTCCATGCGCCGCTCAGATTTCGAACCTCGCGCAGCCACGCGCCACCGCGCAACCAAGATCACTCGCGAACCCTGCTGTCGATGAAGAATGTGCGGAGGTCACTTACGACGAGATCTGGGACCTCGAGGGCGGCGTAATGGCCACCGGTGTCGAGCTCAGACCAGTGCACGATATTGCTGTTGTCGCGCTCGGCGAGCGGCCGGATGGTTTGGAAGTCGTGGGCGAACACTGCGACACCGATGCGTCCGTGACTGACTGTCGGCTTGGCTCCGGAGTGGCCTTCGCTGTAGTGGTAACGCACTGCGGTAGCGGAGGTGTTGGTAAGCCAGTAGAGCGACGCCTGGGTGAGAACCTGCTCCACGGTCACAAGGCTCGTTCCGTTGCCGAAGTTCTCAAAAAGCTCGTTGTATGCCAGCTGGCCCACGGGTGAGTCCGAGAGTGCGGCTGCGATGGTTTGCGGGCGAGTTCCGTTCATCTGGTTGTACCCGCCCACTGACTGGAACCAGCCGAGGAACTCCAGAGCCGCGTAGTCCTTTGGACCGAATTTCTCGAACTCATCCGGGTCGCCGGAGGGAAACGAGAAGAGCTGCAGCACGTGGGCGCCCAGGAAGCCGGGCGGGTCAATCACGGCGAGTTCGCGGGAGATCATCGCACCTCCGTCGCTGCCATGCGCACCGTAGGAGTCGTAGCCGAGCCGACGCATCAGCGTGTCGTAGGTTTGGGCGACTCGGGCCATCGTCCAGCCCTCTCCAAACAGCGGCGTGCTAAAGCCGTAGCCGGGTGTCGACGGAATGACCACATCGAACGCGTCCTCGGGTCGTCCGCCGTACGCGACCGGGTCGGTGAGCGGACCGATCATGTCGAGAAACTCCGAGAACGACCCGGGATAGGTGTGTGCTAGCAGCAGCGGGGTGGCGCCGGTCTCTTTGGACCGGACGTGGACGAAGTGCACGGTCTGGCCGTCGATCTCAGTGACGAAGTTCGGTACGGCGTTCATCCGGGCCTCCTGCGAGCGCCAGTCGAACTGCTGCCAGGCGGCGACCATCTTCTGCAGGTAGGCGACCGGCGTGCCGTAATCCCAGCTGTCATCGGGTGCTGCGACCGGGTAGCGAGTGTTGGCGAGGCGGCGCTGCAAGTCGTCGAGCGCTTCAGTCGGGATCGCGATGGTGAATGGACGGATTGTGCCGCTCTGGCCGGCGGCTGATGTTGTGGTCATGCCTCGAACGTAAGCCGTGTTTAGGACAGCTTCTTTCCGCTTCTCGTACAAGAATTCATGTCATATGTACAAGACTTCCGGCCGATTACTGGCTCTGCTCGGGCTGCTGCAGTCCCGCTCTATGTGGAGCGGTGCGGAGCTGGCCATGCAGCTAGATGTGAGCGGGCGTACCGTCCGTAACGACATCGAACGTCTCCGACAGCTCGACTACCCCGTCGAGGCGGCACGTGGACCCGGTGGTCACTACCGGCTTGGGGTCGGCGCGAAACTGCCGCCGCTGCTCCTCGACGACGACGAGGCGGTGGCTGTCGCAGTCGGTCTGCGCGCGGTCACCGGAGTTCGCGGCATCGAAGAGACCAGCGCGCGCGCTCTGGCCAAGCTGGAGGCCGTGCTGCCGCACCGGCTCACGCTGCGGGTCAACGCAGTGCGGGACGCCGTGGAGACTGGCCCTGAAAACACCGGCACCAATGCGCCGGACCCGGCCGTAGACGCCGGACTCTTGATGGCCATCGCGGCCGCGATCCGTGATCACCAGGAGATTCGCTTTCACTACCGAGGCGACCAGCGGCTGCAGGTCGAGCCGTACCGGCTCGTCAGCTGGCAGCGCCGTTGGTACCTGGTGGCCAGGGACGCCTCGACCGGCACGTGGTCCTGCTTCCGACTTGACTGGATGCAATTACGAGTCCCAGGCGGGCGCAGATTCACACCAGTCGAGCTGCCCGGCGGCGACTACCCCGCTTTTGTGCTCCGTACGACGGCCTTCGCAGGCTGGCGCGTGCATGTCCGGATCAGTGTGCACGCGCCAGCCGCGGAGGTCCTCAATCGGATCAATCCCACAGTCGGCGTAGTCGAAGCTATTGATGACAACACCTGCGTCCTGGTCACTGGAGCCGACACCGTTGAGACGGTCGCGGTCTACATCGGCATGCTCGGACTCGACTTCACCGCAACCGAGCCGCCCGAGCTCGTCGCCCATTTCACAACACTTGCCAGGCGGTACGCCAGCGCTGTAGCGGAGCGTTAGGCTGCCCCACTGTAACTGGGAGTTAAAGCTGCCCCACCGTAACTGGGAGTAAATGGGAGCGGAGTGATTGATCTGGGTCACCATCTGCTTCTGACGCGAAGATTCCCTGTGTGGCGGCGACCCTTTCTTTAGGCTGATGCAGCGGCGGGGCTGAGTGTGACGTGATAGCCAAGCCGCTGGTGGTTCATGGCGTGTAGGCGAACG
>DASRJV010000218.1:0-13939 GCA_035649295.1 Propionibacteriaceae bacterium | reverse complement strand
TTGTCATAGCCGATGGCGTCGGCCAGCAGGACGACATCGCCGCCAGCGGCCTGGCACATCTGCGCCATCGCGTTGATAAAGCTAATCTTCGTCGCCAGAAAAGTGTTGGCCGCAACCTTGATCAACTCGCTGGTTGCGATGTCGCACCGGACCACCGGCGTACGCTCGCTGATCGGGATCGCATAGATCTCTTCCAGCACATCCAGCGCATGCCGGGAATGAGTACCGAACACCAGCCGATCCGGACGCAGCGTGTCCTCGACGGCGTACGCCTCGCGCAGGAACTCCGGGTTCCACGCCACCTCGACCGCATCTCCCGCCGGCGCCAGGCTACGCAGCCGCTCCTCGAGCGCCATCGCTGTCCCGACCGGCACAGTGGACTTGCCGACCACCAGCGTGGGCTCGGTCAGCAACGGGCCCAGCGTGTCCACCGCCGCATACAACTGCCTCAGGTCAGCGGCACCACCGGGACCAGACGGTGTACCCAGCGCCAAGAAATGGACATCGGCCCAGTCCGCAATCTCGGTGTAGTCGGTAGTGAACCGCAGCTTGCCCGATGCGGTATGCCGCTCTAACAGCGGCTCAAGGCCGACCTCGAAGATGTGGGCCTGGCCGGCATTCAGCGTCTTGACCCGATCGACATCGATATCGACCCCGATGACCTGATGGCCGAATTCCGCCAGACCAGCGGCATGTGTGGCACCCATATAGTTCGTGCCGATGACGCTCACCCGCAATGTCACCCGCAGATCTTCCCACAAGATGCCAAACACCGACCGCCCGTAACGGCCAATTGCTACGGGCAGGAATAGAGCACGAGGTCGGCCAATTCGCCGCCGCCCAGGGGTTCGGAGGCGGGTTGGATCCCGATGATGGTGTACCCAGCGTTTTCGGCGACATGCCGCGACGCCGTGTTGTCGCGGGCACAACGAATCAGGATCGACCGCGCCAGCCCGGACTTTCTGGCGTGCTGTGTCACCAGTCGGACAGCTTCGGTCACCACACCCCGACCGCGGGCGTCGGGATGGGCCCAATATCCGATCTCGGCTCGCTTCGCGTATCCGTTGAGACCATCCAGGCTGATAGAACCCAGGCAGCGGTCGTGCTCCAGATCAGCAATGCACCAGGCGACGCCGGCACCGCGCGCGGCCAGCTCGGCAAGGGAATCCAGGTATGCCAGTGCGTTGTGTCGCTGGTATGGCCGTGGCATCGAGACAAGCCAGTGCGCCGTACGCGGGTCGGAGCAGGCTTCGACAATGCGGTCGACGTCGGAGCTACAAAATGCCCGCAGCCGCACCCCATCGCCCTGCATCTCGACTGGATGCAGCCACGGCTGCGCTACTCGGGGATCGTCTCGGAGCAAGGTAGCGATCCAGCCGTCCAACAGCTCGCCGCGATGTCCCAGCAGGCTCCGGACGGCACCATCGAAGACAAACCCGACATTCGCTGCGGCCCGTCGGGACGCCCAGTTGCCGACCACGGCACGCCATCGGATGGCTTGCAGCCCGACAACCTCGAATCCGTAATCGCAGACCAAGTGCAGCGCCACAGTCATGATCGAGCGGCCACGCGCCGCAGGATGCAAGCCGAAGCCGATCTCGGCGACCCCGTCGCCTTCCAGCCGGAGATCGATGCTGCCGCAGTAGCCTCGCACGGAGTCTCGCTCCGCCTCAATAGTCCAGCCGAGTCGTTGACCGGTGGTCCAACCGACCGCGGTCAGTGCAAGAAACTGCTCGGCGTCTCGTAACTGGTAGCCGTCCGGTGGCGTCGGCACCGTCGTCCAGCGGATCATCTCGGGATCGCGGCATTGCTCCACCATCGCGGGCAGATCCCTCCTCGCAGCCGCCCGAAGCGTGACGCCGGCTTCGGCATCGATGAGAATCGGAACTGATTCGGGGAACGCCCGCGCCGTAGGCAGTACGGGTGGGTTCGAGTCCGCCATGAGCCCCATCCAATCCAGTGACGCGATGGAGTGACAACCAAGTTTCTCGGCATGGCCATACCAGGCATGCACCTGTTACTAGGCTTGCTGGGGTGAGTGCCGACGCCGACTGTGACAGACCTTTGACCTGCTGCAACGATGTCTAGCGCCGTTTTCAATATTCTGCTGATCTTGCTGCTGGTGGTGATCCAGGGCATCTTTGTTGCCGCAGAATTGGCTTTGGTCTCACTTCGGGAGAGCCAGGTCAGGCAGCTGGCTCACCAAGGCAAGCGCGGCCAGTTGGTCGCGAAGCTCACGTCGAATCCAAACCTCTTCCTCTCCGTGGCCCAAGTCGGCGTCACCCTCTCTGGATTTCTCGCTGCCGCATTTGGCGCTGACAGGCTGTCGGATGATCTTGCGCCCCAATTGGAGCGACTGGGCATCAGCAGCGGTGCGGCGGACACAATCTCCCTGGTGTTGATCACCGTCGTGATCTCCTACGTCTCGATCGTGATCGGCGAACTCACCGCCAAGCGATTGGCGCTGCAACGCGCCGAGAGCGTGGCACTCGCCCTGTCACCGCTGGTGGATTTCACCGCCCGAATCGCGCGGCCGGTGATCTGGCTACTCGGCGTCTCCACCAATGTCTTGGTACGGATTCTGGGTGGCGACCCCGGGCTCTCCCGTGAAGAGGTGACCAATGAGGAAATCCGAGCCATGGTCAGTGGCTCTACCACGCTCGGCGACGAGGAGCGCCGGATCGTGGAGGACGTCTTCGCGGCCGGTGAGCGCGGCCTGCGCGAAGTAATGGTGCCACGGACCGAGGTCGACTTTCTTCCGGGCGACATGCCGGCGCACCGGGCTGTGCGTGAGGTGATCCAGGCGCCGCATTCCCGCTATCCGGTGATCGGGGATTCCGTTGACGACATCATCGGCTTCGTACATGTTCGCGATCTGCTCGATCCTGATCTCAGCTCGCGTACCACGCCTGTGTCCGAGGTGGCTCGTCCGGTGCTTTCCATGCCTAACACCGTGCGGGTCCTTCGAGCACTCAGTGACATGCGACGCAGCGCATCGCACCTGGCGATGGTGTTGGACGAATACGGCGGCACGGCCGGCATTGTGACGATGGAAGACCTGGTGGAGGAACTCGTCGGCGACATCACAGATGAGTACGACGTGGTCGTTGAGGAGCCGGTTGGCGTACGCGGGGACCTGGTGATCGACGGTCTGACCACGCTGGACGATTTCGCCGATAAGACCGCTCTGGTATTGCCCGAAGGCCCATATGACACCTTGGCCGGCTTCTTCATGGCGCGGCTCGGGCAGTTGCCTAGCGTTGGGGATGCAATTTCCCTTGAGCTATCGTCGGTCGACCCGGAGGATGAGGAGCTGGCGCAGGTGGAACTCAGAGTCAGCGAGCTGGACGGACGGCGAGCATCCGGCTTCGTCGTTCACCGGCAGGACGGCACGGATTTCACCCCGGAGTCGCCCTAGCCGGACACCAGCCACGAACGGACTGGCCACAAAAGGTTCCAGGTCATTGCCCACCCCGTGGAACAATGACGCGCACAGCGGCGGGACCCGGAAAGGAATATTTGTACCCCATGGCTTCACAAAGCAGTGCTGGCAGGCCGCGCGTGCTCTCTCTCGCCCAGCCCACAGCGGACTCTCTTCACCTCGGCAACTTCCTGGGTGCGCTACGCCAGTGGGTACCACTGCAAGAAGATCATGAAGCGTTCTACGGGATTGCCGATCTGCATGCACTCACCGTGGCGACTGAGCCTGCGGTGCTACGCGACCGTACGCTGCGCACCGCGGCTCAGCTGCTTGCCGCAGGGATCGACCCGGCAAAAGCCACCGTGTTCCTCCAGTCCCAAATCCCAGAACACACCCAACTCAACTGGGTACTGGGCTGCCTCACCGGGTTCGGCCAGGCGCAGCGGATGACACAGTTCAAGGACAAGGCCGTCAAGATGGGCCCGGAGGCTACGAATGTGGGCCTGTTCACCTATCCGGTGCTCATGGCCGCCGACATCTTGCTGTATCAGACTGATCAAGTACCTGTGGGTGAGGACCAGCGGCAGCATCTCGAACTCACCCGTGATCTGGCGACGCGTTTCAACTCTCGCTATGGGCCAACTTTCGTGGTTCCCGAGCCGTACATCCTCCCCTCAGTTGGCAGAATTGCCGATCTTGCCGAACCGGGCACGAAGATGAGCAAGTCGCTGTCCTCACCGACTGGCATTATCGAGCTGCTCGATGATCCGGCGATCAACATCCGCAAGATCAAATCCGCGGTCACCGACTCGGGTCGGGAGATCATCTTTGACGAGGCCGACAAACCTGGCGTGTCCAACCTGTTGACCATCCTGTCAGCGCTGACGGGTGCTGACATCAACTCGCTCGTAGAGGAATTCGCAGGGCGCGGTTACGGAGACCTGAAGAACGCTGTGGCCGACGCGGTCACCGAGTTCGCGACGCCGTACCGGAACCGGACCCTTGAGCTCATGGAGGAGCGCGGCGAGCTTGAATCGATCCTCGCCAAGGGAGCTGATCGGGCGCGTGAGGTCGCCAGTGCGACGCTGGCCGACGTCTATACCAAAGTCGGCTTGCCCTGAACGACGTCGAGGTCAGCGGGCTACAGCTCGATCGCCGGGCTCAGCACCGTAAAGAACTCTGCGTCGTGTGGCAGGTACAGCGCAAACTTCGCCAACCCGGAGGGGACGCGTTCGAACACGAAGCGGCCATCCTCATCGGCGTGAGTGCTGCGAGGGCCATCTGGCAGCAAGACATCAACGCGGATGCCGGCGCCCGGTGCGGCCCATCCATCAACCCGCACAGTGCCGTCCTCCAGCGGCGTCAGGCTCACCATGGTGGTCAGTGATTGGCTGCTGAACGTGATGGTACGGACTGTCTCGGTGGCGGCGCCGCGGGTGCCGGCCGCCGCCATGTCCAGCCGAGTCAGGGTTGCTACCTCGGTACGCAGGGCATCGAGGGTGATCTCGAACTCGATGCGCTCCACCAGGCCCTCCGGGACCGGATCGTGCTCGTCGTAGTAGCTGCGAATCGAGTTGAGGAGGGCGAGATCGCTTGGATCCAGGTCCTCAGCAGCCAGCGACTCTTCCACCTCGGCCCGGCGCTTGTCGTCGGATCCGTTCATCGATGCTCCCAGGTTGGGTCTTGCGCAAGGGAGATCCGTAATTTGGCCAAGCAGCGCCCCCGAGTGGGGCCAATGCTGCCTTGCGGCATCCCCAGCGCTTTGGCTAATTCTGCATAGTCGGGTCGGTCTGCGAAGGCGATGATGCGCAGCAGGGTCCGGCATCGCTCGGGCAGTGCCGCGATGTGTTTCCAAAGCCGGGCGTCGCCTTCGCCGCGGAGCACGGTGTCCTCCACTGATTGGCCTTCGTTCGAGGTTGCCGCCATTGAGGACTCCAGATCCTCCGGCCGCAGCCTTGCTTGATTTCTGGCAGCTCTCCAGGCCTCGCGTTTGGTGGTCACCACCATCCACTGCAGCACGGCAAGTGGCTCAGCAATCGTGTCGGATTTCCGGATCAAGGTCAGCCAAACCGATTGCAGTACGTCTTCCGTTGTCGCAGGATCCAGCTGCGAGGACCGCGCGGTGTGCCACAGGATTGGCGTGAGAACGCTGACAAGATCGCCCATCTTCGCCTGATCGCCGTCGCGATACTGCGCGAAGAGCCGGCCCGCCCGAGTAGCCAGGCTGTCTTCCACAATGCCGCCGTTCATCCTGGACCGGCGAAATCCGACTTCGTGAGGCAAAGGACTGCTCCGTGGACGTGCGCCAAGCCGCGTGTCATCACCTGGTGCATCGGTCCGGTCATACCCACAAGAGCGCCCCGCAAGCTCCCTGATACCTGGGAACATTGACGTCCCCTCGATGGCGGCGTCACCCAATCCGCTCGTCTACAAAGCACCAGCGCCATGACTCGCCCGGCTCGAAGCTGCGCATCACCGGATGGTGTGTCACCGTGAAATGACGCTCGGCATGCCGGCCAACCGAGGAGTTGCAGCATCCGACGTTTCCGCAGTTGAGGCAGATTCGCAGGTGCACGGTACGGGTGCCCTCACGAATGCAGTCCTCGCAGATGCCCGGGCCGTTGGGATTGATGTTGGCGGGAGCATGTTCGAGATGTCCGCAGGGGCCAGCAGACAAGGTCGGCGTTGCCACTGTCTCGCTTTCGAGTGCATCCGAGCGCTCGGTGGCGACGGTGAGCATTGACTCCTCGATGTCGAAAGACCCGAGCACCTCCTCGATGATGTCGTGATCGACCGTGCCGCTGGAGCGGATCTTCAAGACCTCGTTTCGCTCGATGTCGATGGTCTTCAGCCGGAGCCGGCGATATTCCTCGGATGGTGTCTCGTTGTCGCCCACCCTGCCGAGCTTCTCCCACATCGCATTCGGGCGGGCTGCGATGCGATCACGGAGCAGCTGCACCGTCTCAGCCGTATCGTTCGGGCCGACAACCTCGCCAAGATGCGCAATGGCGGCGTTACTGGATGTCTGCAACACGGTGGCGGCCTGTAGCGCGTCGGACCGAGCGTCGGGGCCCCGCAGTCCCAGTGCCCTGACCAAGAGCGGCAACGTCAACCCTTGCAGCAGCAGAGTCCCCGCTGTAACGACCATTGCCGCGAAGATCAAAGTGTCGCGATAGGGCACGCCTTCCGGAATCAGGAAGGCAGCGGCCAGCGTCACTACGCCACGTAGACCCGCCCACCCGATCACTAGCGCGTACGACCACGGCACCCGGGTGTCACCCGTGTCCTTGTCACGACGGAACAGGAAAGGACGAGTGCCGAGCACCCACAGCAAGCGGATGATGATCACACCCGCCAGGACCGCTATGCAGAACCCGGCTATCTGCTGTCCAGAGAGACCAGATTGAGAGTTGGCCACGATGATCCGGCGCGCCTGCAGTCCGATCATCAGGAAGACCGTGTTCTCGAGCAGGAATTCAATGGTTGCCCAGTTCACCCGTTCGCTCAGACGCGATTGTCCCGACTGGATGACCGGCGATTTGTGGCCCAGGATCAACCCAGCGGTCACAACTGAGACGACACCGGAGCCATGGAAGCTCCCGATGTGCACCAACTCGGCCGGTAGATAGGCCGCGAAAGGCACCGAAAGCGAGATCGCCGTGTCGAAGACCGGCAGAGTGATCCGCGCTCGGATGGGAATAACGATCAGCGCCACTCCCAGGCCAACCGCAATTCCCCCCAGAGCAGCGATGAGGAATCCCACGGTCGCCTGGGTAGCCGTAATGGTGCCGCCAATCGCGGCTATGGCCACTCTGAGGCAGGTGATCGCGGTCGCATCGTTTACCAGGGACTCGCCCTCCAAGATGGTGACCAGGCGGCGGGGCAGTCCGACTCGACGGGCGATTGTGGTGGCGGCGATAGCATCGGGCGGCGCCACCACTGCGCCTAAGGCAAGTGCCACCGGGAAACTGACCGGCAAGAGCTGCCAGGTGATGAGGGCGACGCCCAAAGCGGTGACGACGACGAGCACCACGGAGAGCTGCGCTATGGATCGACGATTCGCACGAAAATCGATCACTGAGGTACGGATGGCTGCTGCATAGAGCAGCGGCGGCAGGAAGCCGATCAACACCAGCTCGGAAGTCAGCTCGGGGATAGGAACCCTGGGCAGGAAGGACAGCCCGATTCCGACGAGCATCAGCAGCAGAGGTGCGGAGAATCTGATCCGATTGGCCAACGCCGTCACAGCGAGCACGGTGGCAACCAAGGCCAGGATGCTGAGAGCTACGGTCACAATGCAATGCTTCCATTCCGGCACCGAGATGCCGTCGCCGCCGTGTGTAAGGATCGGAGCGTGACCGTATCGGGGGACCCCGACGGGTCGTCCTTGCTGACTTCGGCCGAGGTGAAGGACCTGCTTTCGGCTGCGGTCGAGCATGCCGGCGGCAACCTCATCTCGTGGCGGCTAGATCATATTGACGCCAACCCAAGGCGTTCGACAACCGCGACCTACTCCGCAGCCGTTGACTGGCCGACCGGACGCAGCACTGAGCTCCTCGGCGCAAGCGCGCGAGCGGGCGGCCGTAGCGGCAACGACGAGCGTGCGGTGATCTTCGGAGACGGCGAGCGTGAGGTTGCGGTCTGGCTGTACCCAAACGACCCCGATCTGCCGGGCCTGCCACGTGCCGCAGTGCCCAACGCCGTGGCCGCGTTGTGCAACGAGCATCGCATACTTGATCATCCAGTGACGGGCGAGAACATCGCGCTGCAGATGATCAGCTACCGACCGCGTCGACGTGCCGTACTCAAGGCTGTGATCAATACCCCCAATGGGCCAACAACCTTCTTCGTCAAAGTTCTACGAGAGGCCGCGTACGGACCCACCCTCGAGCGCCACGAGCTGCTGCGGCGCGCTCGATTTCCTGCCGCCTTGGTAGCAGCGGCAACGGCCGACTTCATTCTGGTGCTGCACGAGCTTCCGGGTCGGCCGCTCACGCAAGCGATCTTCGACGAAGCGATGCCGTGCAGCGCCGAGAGCATGGTCATGTTGCTGGATTCCTTGCCGTCCGCGGTAGTTGCGCTGCCCCGTCGGCCGCCGTGGACCGGTGCGGTGGCAACGTATGCAGAGATGATCGGCGCCGCACTGCCGGTGTTGGATCCGCAGCTACGGTGGCTCGTGGACCAGGTCTCCGGCGGCCTGAGCGGAATGGAGCCGGGTCGGGAGCCTACGCACGGCGACTTCCACGAGGGTCAGCTATTCGTCTCAAAAGGCTTGATCACCGGAATGCTGGACATCGACACCATGGGCCCCGGGCGGCGTGCTGATGATCTTGCTTGCATGATCGCGCACCTCTCGACAATGCAACGTATGACAGCCGAACAGGCCGCCGGGCTGACGCGCTTGATCAATCTTTGGCTGCAGGTCTTCGACACTCGAGTGGATCCGGCCGAGTTGCGGCTGCGGGCTGCCGGGGTCATCGTCTCGCTCGCCACCGGCCCCTATCGAGGCCAGGAACCGAACTGGCAAGCCGAGACGGTACGCATGATCGAGTCCGCTGTCGGTTTGGTACAGAGTTCCGTCCAAGTTTGAGGCTGCCCCGCGAGCGTCGGGAATCGCGCACCGCCGGCACGGAGGAGGAGCGAGCGGAGGCGTAGTTTCCTCTGCGAGCGACGACGGCGGCGGATTCCACGCGCGATGCGCGAGCGGGGCACAGAAGGGGGCTATGCGAGTATTCCCGAGTGAGTGCAGAGACGGAGTCTGGGACGCCGTTCAAGGCGGTATACGGGCCAGAGGATCTGGCTGAAATCGATCCTGATCTCGCCCTCGGCGAACCCGGCCACTATCCCTACACGCGGGGCATCTACCCGTCGATGTACACCACGAGGCCGTGGACCATGCGCCAGTACGCGGGCTTCGGCACTGCCGCGGAGTCCAACGCCCGGTATCGCCAGCTGATTGCACAGGGGACCGCTGGCCTTTCGGTGGCTTTCGACCTGCCCACCCAAATGGGCTATGACTCGGACGCGCCGATCGCGGCTGGCGAGGTTGGCAAGGTCGGGGTCGCCATCGACTCGATCGAAGACATGCGAGAACTCTTTACCGGCATTCCTCTTGATCGGGTTTCAACCTCGATGACGATCAACGCCCCGGCGGCCGTGCTGTTGCTGCTGTACCAGCTGGTTGCCGAAGAGCAGGGCATCCCACCCGCGAGCCTGTCCGGAACGATCCAGAACGATGTCCTCAAGGAATACATCGCGCGAGGCACCTATATCTTTCCGCCGTCGCCATCGCTGCGCCTGGTCGGCGACACCTTCGCCTACTGTCGTGATCATCTACCCCGGTGGAACACGATCTCGATCTCGGGCTATCACATGGCTGAGGCAGGCGCGACGCCGGCACAAGAGATCGCATTCACGCTGACAAACGGAATCGCCTATGTCGAGGCCGCATTGGCAGCTGGCTTGGCAGTGGACGAATTCGCACCGCGGTTGTCGTTCTTTTTCGTCTCTCGCACCACGCTCTTGGAGGAGGTAGCCAAGTTCCGGGCTGCGCGACGAATCTGGGCGCAGCTGATGAGAGAACACTTCGGTGCCCGTGACGAGAGATCGATGATGCTGCGCTTCCACAGTCAGACTGCCGGAGTGCAGCTGACCGCGCAGCAGCCAGAAGTCAATCTGGTACGCGTCGCAGTACAGGCGCTGGCAGCGGTGCTAGGAGGGACCCAGTCGCTCCATACGAACTCCTTTGACGAGGCGATCGCGCTACCTACACCCAAGGCGGCTCGGCTCGCGCTGCGCACCCAGCAAGTGCTCGCGTACGAGACAGACGTGACAAAAACGGTTGATCCGTTTGCCGGTTCCTACGCCGTCGAGTCATTGACCAACGATGTCGAGGCGGAGATCCGCCGCCTGATGGAAGCCGTTGCCGAGCGAGGTGGTGCGGTGGCGGCGATCGAGCAGGGTTTCCAGAGAGCCGAGATCGAGCGCTCGGCGTACCAGGTGGCGCGTCAGATCGACGCTGGAGAACGGGTTGTGGTGGGGGTGAACCGGTTCCAGCTCGAGGAGGAGGAGCCATACGAGCCGCTGCAAGTGGATCCAGCCATTGAGGTGACGCAAGCTGCCAGGCTTGCCGAGTTACGCGCTGGCCGCGACCAAGCAGCTGTCGACATCGCGCTGGACAGCGTGCGGGCGGCGGCACGCGGGACTGGCAACGTACTCATCCCGCTGAAGGAGGCGCTCAGACTGCGAGCCACCGTCGGTGAGGTTTGCAATGCTTTACGTGACGTCTGGGGTGTCTACCGCCCGATCACGTAACCATCCTGTTACCACCTGTTACGACTTTGTATTTCTCGTTGTTACGACTCGGAGCGTTTCCAACCGGTTGTCGTTCGGCATGAAAGACTGAGCGGAAGATGTCCGTATCCGACCCTGATACCGTCCGACGCACCGAGATCACACGCCTAGCCGGCGCGCTGAATGAGCGTCTGATCGCCATCCGGCGCGACATCCACGCTCATCCAGAAATTGGGCATCACGAGCATCGCACCACAGCACTCATCGTCGACGAATTGGAGCGAGCAGGGCTGGTGGTCAAAGTGCTTCCGGTCGGCACCGGCGCCTATTGCGATGTGCTGCCGAGCGGCTTCGACGACTCCGCAGGCCTGGTGGGCTTGCGTGCCGACATCGACGCGCTGACCATTCCCGACGGCAAGAACGTCGATTACGCCTCCCGGAACCCTGGCGTTTGCCACGCGTGCGGGCACGACGTGCACACTGCGATTCTGCTCGGGGTCGGCATTGTGTTGTCGCGGCTGCGCGACCTTGACCTGCTTACCCGAGGCGTCCGGCTTATCTTCCAGCCGGCGGAGGAGACCAGTCCCGGGGGTGCGCTCGACGCGATCGAGGGTGGCGTACTGCACGATCTGACGGAGATCTACGCACTGCACTGTGACCCGCGAACCGATGTCGGCAAGCTTGCTCTGAAGGTCGGGCCGATTACCTCTGCCGTGGACCAGGTGAACATCACGCTGAACGGCATTGGTGGCCACACCTCGCGACCGCAGCTGACCCAGGACGTCATCGGGGCGCTCGGCGCCCTTGCAACGATGACCCAGCTGTTGTTGTCCCGGCGCATCGATCCACGCAGCGGGGTCTCGCTGATGTGGGGATCGATGCATTCTGGTTCGGTAGCCAACGCCATCCCCCGCACCGGGGAGATCGTCGGGACGCTCCGGGCGCTCGACGGAGCCGGCTGGCAGCTGGCCAAGCAGCTCATCCCCGAGCTGGCAGCGGATATCGTCCGGCCGTTCGGGGTCGAGGTGGACGTCGTCGTCACCGACGGAGTGCCTCCTGCGGTCAACCATGCGCGCGGGGTACGCCGGTTGACCCGGGCAACCGAGGAAATGCTCGGACCGGACGCGGTCGCCGCGACCGAGCAATCGCTGGGTGGTGAGGACTTCTCCTGGATGCTGCAGCAGGTCCCCGGCGCCTTGGCGCGGCTCGGCGTACGAACGCCAGGAAAGATCTGCCCGGACATTCATCAGTCGACATTCGTTGTGGATGAAGGCTGTATCCCGGTTGGCCTCAAGGTGCTCACGGAAGTCGTTACCACTTTCGAGCGACGGGCAATCTAAAAGGTCCACTAGCCTTACGCGGCGCCGCGCGAGCAGAGATGAAAACGGTACCGAGTCCTTATCCGCTAGCCGCCCGAGGCTGGACGGTGAGAGTTAGAGTCGGTTCCAAACCTGACCAGCGCGAGGATGCACGGCCCGAGGTGGTTGGGGCGACAAAATTCCGCGAGCTGCGAGCGCCGGCAATGCGCGAGCAGCTCCCAACAGGTTGTGAACTCTCTCGCCGAGGAGGCAGTACGTGAAAATTCTCACACTGGCTGGGGCGCTCATCTGCGCTGCCGCTCTCACTCTTACTAGCTGCGCTGAGGCGCCCGGGACTGGTGGTGCTTCGGCGCCCGCCGAAAGTCCAGCAGCCACCGCGGCAGGTGGTGGGGGCTTCAAGGCTTGCATGGTTTCCGACTCAGGAGGCTTTGACGACAAGGGGTTCAACGAGGTCTCACACAAGGGTCTGACCGATGCGAAGGCAGAGCTCGGCATCGAAACCGGTGAGGTCGAGTCACATGCAACCGCCGATTACGCGAAGAACATCCAGTCGATGGTGGATGCCGACTGCGGCATCATCGTCACCGTTGGCTTCCTACTCGGCGATGACACTCTCGCCGCCGCGAAGAAGAACCCGGATGTCAAGTTCGCCATAGTCGATTTCAATGACCCAAAGACCTACCCGGCTGTCAAGAACCTCAAGCCGCTGGTCTTCAATACGGCGCAGTCGAGCTTCCTGGCCGGATACCTGGCCGCTGGCATGAGCAAAACCAAGAAGGTGGGAACCTTCGGGGGCGCGAAGATTCCGACGGTCACGATCTTCATGGATGGCTTCAGCCAGGGCGTGGACTACTACAACAAGCAGAAGGGCGGCAATGTGCAGGTCCTGGGCTGGGATGCTGCCAAACAGGACGGGCAGTTCACCGGTGACTTCGAGGACATCAAGGGCGGACAGCGTAATGCGGAGGGCTTGATCAGCCAGGGCGCTGACATCGTCTTCCCGGTCGCCGGGCCAGCCGGCCTCGGCGCCCTCCAGGCCACCAAGGCCAGCGGCGGCAAGGTCAACGCCATCTGGGTCGATACCGATGGTTGCGTGAGCGCGAAGACGTACTGCCCCAACCTCATCAGCAGCGTCGAGAAAGTCATGGATGTGGCCGTGACGGACGCGATCAAGTCCGCTCAGGATGGGTCCTTCACCAATGAGCCCTATGTCGGCACCTTGGAGAACGATGGCACCAGCCTGGCGCCGTACCACGACTTCGACTCCAAGGTTCCGGCGGAGCTGAAGTCTGAGATAGACGCCCTGAAGGCTGACATCATCAGCGGCAAGATCACGATCGACTCGAAGGCGCAGCCAACGGCATGATTGAGAGGTGACACCGAGCTCGGACTCCGTAGCCGAAGCAGGCCTTCGGCTACGGGGGATCACCAAAAGGTTTGGCGATCTCGTCGCCAACGACTCCATTGACCTCGACATTACGCCTGGTGAAATCCATTGCCTGCTTGGTGAGAACGGGGCCGGCAAGACGACCCTGATGAACGTGCTGTACGGGCTGCTGCAGCCCGACCACGGCACGATTTCCATCGATGGCGTCGAGCATGTCGGCGAGAACCCGAAAGAGGCCATTGCCGCCGGGATTGGCATGGTGCATCAACATTTCATGCTGGTCGAGGTTTTCACGGTGGCGGAGAACTTGATCCTCGGCCGCGAGGACAGCAAGGCTGGCTTGCTCAACATGGGTGAGGCGCGACGCACCGTCCAGCAGCTCTCGGAACGCTACGGGCTGGACGTAGACCCGGAGGCTCTGGTCGAGGACCTGCCGGTCGGTGTGCAGCAGCGAGTCGAGATCTTGAAAGCCCTGGCAAATGATGCCAAGTACCTGATCTTCGACGAACCGACAGCAGT
>DASRJV010000217.1:0-3549 GCA_035649295.1 Propionibacteriaceae bacterium | reverse complement strand
GATGAGAAAGGGCGTCCCAGCTATCTCGAGGAGGAGCTGGCCGCACAGTCAGGTGACAGCTGGATGATCTTGACCGGCTGTCGCAAGGGAGCCGTACGGCGGGCGTTGATCACGTCGGGTCGATCGGCAGCCGCCGTGGAGCTGGACCGGCTGACTGCACTGTTCGGCCATGATCATGTTGTGGTCGAGCTGATCGATCATGGTCTGCCGACCGACTCTGATCTCAATGACGCGCTCCTCATCCTGGCTCATGATCACGAGTTGCCTGTAGTGGCCACCAACAACGTGCATTACGCAACACCCGATGGAGGGCGTCTAGCAGCGGCGCTGGCTGCCGTACGCGCCCGCAGGAGTCTGTCCGATATGGACGGCTGGCTGTCCGGACCGGGTGCCTATCTGCGGTCAGGGGCGGAGATGGCGCAGATCTTCGCGCGCTATCCCGGTGTTGTGGCGCGGACAGTCGAGATAGCCGACCAGTGTGCGTTCAACCTGAGGCTGGCCAAACCACGTCTCCCCAAACTTGACGTGCCAGAAGGGGAAACCCCGATCAGCTGGTTACGTGAGCTGACGCGCCAAGGTGCAGACGAGCGGTATGCGCACATTCGCGAGGAAGCCGAGGAGCGGCTGCGTAAAGAGCTGGCAGTGATCGAGGACAAAGACTTCCCTGGCTACTTCTTGATCGTTCATGACATGGTGAAGTTCGCGCGCAGAAAAGGAATTCTCTGCCAGGGCAGGGGATCTGCGGCCAACTCGGTCGTCTGCTACGTGCTTGGCATTACTGCCGTCGACCCCATTGCATTCAAGCTGCCCTTCGAGCGCTTCTTGTCGGCCACTCGCGACGAAGAGCCGGACATCGATGTCGACTTCGACTCCGATCGGCGCGAGGAAGTGATCCAGGAGGTGTACCGCCGCTATGGTCGTCGCAACGCTGCCCAAGTGGCCAATGTGATCAGCTATCGGCCGAGGTCTGCGGTTCGCGACATGGCAAAGGCGCTCGGCTACTCCACTGGACAGCAGGACGCCTGGTCCAAGCAGATCGACACCTGGGGGACGCTTCCGATCAGTGAGACCGGAGATGATCGCGGAAGCGCAGCGACTGCAGTCGTACTGGACCACCACATTCCGGATCAAGTTGTGGACCTGGCAGAGCAGCTGTTGAAGGCGCCACGCCATCTCGGCATTCACTCCGGTGGCATGGTGCTGACCGAGCGACCGGTTGGTGAGGTCTGTCCGATCGAGCGCGGCCGGATGGACAACCGAACTGTGCTGCAGTGGGACAAGGACAGCTGCGCGTGGATGGGACTGGTGAAGTTCGACTTCCTGGGCCTGGGAATCCTGGCCGCCATCCAATACACCTTCGATCTGGTAGCAGCGAGAGTGGGGGAGCGCTGGACCCTCGACACCATGCCCAAAGAGGAGGCTGGGGTCTACGACATGTTGTGTCGTGCCGACTCGATTGGGGTCTTCCAAGTCGAAAGTCGGGCCCAAGTCGGCACACTGCCGCGACTGCTGCCTCGCCGGTTCTATGACCTGGTGATCGAGGTCGCACTGATCCGGCCAGGACCGATTCAGGGTGGTGCTGTGCACCCCTACATTCGACGGGCGACCGGCAGGGAGAAGGTCACCTACCTGCATCCAGCGCTGGAGCCTGTGTTGGAGCGGACCAAGGGAGTGCCCTTGTTCCAAGAGCAACTGATGCAGATCGCGATGGCGGTTGGTGGCTGCACCGGGGATGACGCCGATCTGCTGCGTCGGGCCATGGGTTCCAAGCGGGGCGTGGAGAAGATCGAACGACTCAAGGACAAGCTCTATGCGGGGATGGCATCACATGGGATTACTGGTGCCCTAGCAGACGACATCTACAGCCGGATCCAGGCATTCGCCAACTTCGGGTTCGCCGAGAGCCACGCCATCAGCTTCGCGCTGCTGGTCTACGCATCCTCATGGCTCAAGTTGCACTATCCCGGAGCGTTTCTGGCAGGGTTGCTGAGGGCACAGCCGATGGGCTTCTACTCCCCGCAGTCGCTGGTCGCAGACGCGCGCCGACACGGCGTAGCGGTGCTGCGCCCCGACATCATGAAGTCCGGCGTGGATGCCGACCTTGAGCCAGTCGAACTTGGCCGCTGCGACCCAACTGGCCTTGGCAGCTGCTTGCAACGCGTCCAACTCGAGGTTGGCCCCTTCGTACGGTCGGCTCCTGACCGAACGCTCGAACATCGCCGCGATGGAAACTTCGCGGTCCGGCTGGGACTTACTGAGGTGCAAGGCATCGGGCGTGAGCTGGCCGAGCGGATTGTCCTCGAACGCCGGAAAGAGACGTTCACCGATATCAACGACGTCATACGCCGGACCGGTCTCACAGTGCCGCAGGCCGAAGCCCTAGCCACTGCCGGAGCGTTCGACTGCTTTGGGCTGTCTCGTCGCCAGGCGCTGTGGAATGCCGGATACGCCGACAACGACCAAACCTTGCCCGGCTCAGCCATTGACGCCGCCCCGCCCGTTCTTCCCGGCATGAGCGAGGTCGAACTGACACTGGCAGATCTGTGGGCCACTCGGATTTCTCCGGACGATCATCCTGTGCAGCATTTACGGCCGGTGCTCGATGATCATGACATAGTGCCGATCGGTTGCCTCGGCGCCGAGTACGCGGAACGGCGGGTGCAAGTGGCTGGGATGGTGACCCATCGGCAACGCCCATCAACCGCAGGCGGTGTGACTTTCCTCAATCTGGAGGACGAGACCGGCATGCTCAACGTGGTCTGTTCCGCTGAGCTCTGGAGACGTTTTGGCCGGGTCGGCCGCAATGCCTCAGGCATGATCATTCGCGGCAGGGTGGAGCACAGCGATGGCGTGACCAACCTAGTTGCCGAACGGCTACAGCCGTTGAGTTCCGTCTATCCCGAGGCAAAAGGGATCTTGCCGTCAAGGCATCGGTCCCGTGACTTCCGCTAGGCCGCTGGGATGGGGTCGTACTTTACCCCTGCCGGCGAGCTCCGCAACAAGGCGAAGATCATAATGATCAAGCTTCCCAAGTAGGGCACCAGCAGCAGCAGCGCGAATAGCCCGCTGTATCCGGCGTCATGCAAACGGCGGACGGTCAGTGCGAGCGTAGGAATGATGATTCCGAGCATGAAGACTGCGAACAAGATGATCAGCGGCAGCGCGAGCAGTCCAGGAGTCCGACCCCCGTCTCGTGAGGTGGCGATGCCGAGGGCGTATGCCGCCAGGCCGAGCACGAGATAGGTGATGAAGGTGAACAGCGCCCACCACCAGTACTCACTGCGGCTCGCGCGTCCTGCAAATGTCGCGTACTTCTTGAAGCCTCGCCCGACAGCGCCGCCGAAACTGATGCCGTAGTACGGCTGGTCAAGGGGCGGTGCGGCCGGCGTAGCAGCGTATGAAGTCTGAGGTTGATAGCTCACGCCCGACATTCCTCCGGCTCGTATGAAGACCGACGTTCTGCAGAGCCACACAGTATCGGCTCCGAGCTCGGTCGGGGAACCGTTGCAAAAGACGGTTACCCACCTACCTACCTACCTACCTACCTAC
>DASRJV010000216.1:0-3237 GCA_035649295.1 Propionibacteriaceae bacterium | reverse complement strand
AGGTGGTGCAAACCGGTCCGGTGTCGATTGAATGGTGACAGCACGCCAGCCAGCCAACTGCGAGGACCCTCCATGCTGCGACCTGAAGACACCAGTACCCGGGAGCGGAAGAGCCTGAATGGTTTGTGGCAGTTCAGGCTGGACCCTGAAGGCGGGGGCCGCTCGGCCGGTTGGTTCAGCGGGCCCTTGCCGGATTCCCGGGAGATAGCGGTGCCGGCCAGTTTCAACGACATCGCAGCCGATGCGACGGTCCGAGACTATTTCGGCAACATCTGGTACCAGACCAGTGTGTGGGTGCCGCAGGGCTGGCGGGGACGACGCATCGTGCTGCACTTCGAGTCGGCGACCCATCGGGCGACTGTCTGGGTCAACGATGTCGAGGTTGTGTCGCACGAGGGCGGGTACACCCCGTTCGAGGCCGACATCACCGACCATGTCACTGCCGGGCAGCCAGTACGCATTACGGCATTGATCAACAACACACTGCATTGGCAATCAATCCCACCGGGTGTCATCGAGGACACTCCAGCCGGTAAACGGCAGCGCTACTGGCACGACTTCTTCAACTACGCCGGAATCCACCGGACCGTTTGGCTCTACGCCTCCGATCCGACTCACATCACCGACGTCACAGTTACTACGGACCTCGACGGCGATAACGGCGTGATCGATTACACAGTCGACGCGGAGGGAGCCGACGATGTCGAGACCAAGGTGATCTTGCGGGATGCCGACGGAGTCGAAGTTGCGGCGACTACCGATTCGAGCGGCACATTGCGCGTTCCTGACGTGCACAAGTGGGCGCCTGGTGACGGCTATCTCTACGATCTTGAGATTCAGCTGATGCGTGGTGCCACCGTCGTGGACAGCTACCACCAAAGGGTCGGCGTACGCACCGTCAAGGTGGACGACATTCGTTTCTTGATCAATGGCGAGCCGTTCTATTTCACCGGCTTCGGCAAGCACGAGGACGCACCGGTGATCGGCAAGGGCCACAGCGATGCCTACCTGGTGCATGATTTCGAGCTGCTGAACTGGATCGGGGCCAACTCGTTCCGGACCTCGCACTATCCCTACTCCGAAGACGTTTTGGATTACGCCGACCGGCACGGCATCGTGATCATCGACGAGACGGCCGCTGTCGGTCTGAACATGGGACTAGGCGGCGGAATCTTTGGCGGACAGGGTTATCAGACGTTCTCGCCGGAGACCGCCAATGATGCAACCCGGGAGGTGCACGCGCAGGCCATCCGCGAGCTGATCGCCCGGGACAAGAATCATCCGAGCGTCGTTTTGTGGAGCATCGCGAATGAGCCGGAATCCGACACCGAGGGAGCGGAGAAATACTTCGAGCCGCTGTTCGGTGTGGCCCGTCAGGCCGATCCGACGCGGCCGGTCGGCTTCGTCAACGTGATGCTGGCGCCCCATGGGAAGTGCCGGGTCTCGCAGTTCGGTGATGTGTTGATGTTGAACCGCTATTACGGCTGGTATGTCGATACTGGCGATCTCCCGGCGGCCGAACTGGCGTGGGAAGACGAACTCGAGGGCTGGGCAAGCGAAGGTAAACCGATCATCATTACCGAGTACGGTGCGGACACCTATCCCGGACTGCACTCCCTAGTTGCCGGAAGCCCGTGGACCGAGGAGTACCAGGTTGAGTACCTGGACATGAACCATCGAGTCTTCGACCGGATCGATGCCGTGGTCGGTGAGCAGGTGTGGAACTTCGCTGACTTCACCACGACGTCGGGAATCATGCGGGTCGGCGGCAATAAGAAGGGCGTCTTCACCCGCGATCGGCAGCCGAAGGCCGCTGCCTACGCCCTGCGCCGGCGCTGGCGCAAAGATCTCTAAAACCGCACCCTATTGTCGGTCCCTCGGTTCTCACCAGGATGGTGATCATGTCCCCCACTTCCGAACTCAGCCTTCATGCTGATCGCCTGTTGCCGGCCGAACCTGGTGTCCGTTCGACCGCCCGCGAGCTGTACGAGAGTGTCAAGGACCTGCCGATCATCTCGCCGCACGGTCACGTGCCGCCGCAGTGGTTGGCGGGGGACATTCCGTTCAGCGACCCGACCTCTTTGTTGATCACCCCGGATCACTATGTCAACCGCATGCTGCACGCCCGCGGCGTTGAGCTATCCGCGCTCGGTGTGGCCCAAGACACCATGACGGAACAGCAGTCACGCGATGCGTTCCGGATCTTGTGTTCGCACTGGGGCGCGTACCGCGGCACCCATGTCCGTTACTGGCTCGACGATCAGCTAGCTGGGATCTTCGGGGTCAAGGTGCGGCCGAGCGCCGAAACCGCCGACCAGATCTATGACCAGATTGCCAGCTGTCTCGGCTCGCCGGAGTTCAAGCCGCGGGCACTGTATGAGAAGTTCAAGATCGAGGTGTTGGCCACCACCGACGACCCGTGCGACGACCTGTCCGCCCACCAGTTCCTTCGTAATGACGGTACTTGGCAGGGGCGAGTCATCCCGACCTTCCGCCCCGACAAATACCTCGAGCCTGCGCAGCCGAACTGGAATGCCGATGTTGACCGGCTGGCTGAGGTATCTGGCATCGATACCAGCGACTACGACGGTTACATCGCCGCGATGGAAAACCGTCGCCAATATTTCAAGGACAACGGTGCCGTCTCCTCCGACCACAGCCACCTCGACGCTCACACCGAGATGCTCGAGGTGGCCGAGGCAGAGCGCATTTATGCATCTGCTCGTAAAGGGGAAGCCTCCGAGGTGGAGGCCACCGTGCTGCGTCGCCATCTCGTTACGGAGATGGCGCGGATGGCCTGCGATGACGGTTTAGTGATGACGCTGCATCCCGGCGTACGGCGCAATCACCACATGGCGACGTTTGAAAAGTACGGCGCCGATGTTGGGACTGACATTCCGGTGCAGATGGAGTTCACCGATGCCCTGCGCCCGCTGTTGATGCGCTACGGCACCCATCCCAACTTTCAGCTCGTGATCTTTACCATCGACGAAACCGTCTACTCCAGAGAGATCGGGCCGCTCGCTGGCTTCTACCCATCTGTTTATGTCGGCGTCCCCTGGTGGTTCATCGACGCGCCCGAAGCGATCCGCCGCTTCCGCGCTTCCATCACCGAGACTGCCGGCTTCGACAAATCCTCCGGCTTCATCGATGACACGCGCGCCTTCTGCTCTATTCCGGCTCGGCACGACATGTCGCGGCGACTTGACGCAGGGTTTGTTGCGCACCTGGTAGCCG
>DASRJV010000215.1:0-6764 GCA_035649295.1 Propionibacteriaceae bacterium | reverse complement strand
GCGAATGTTGAAGCCGTGGCTGAAGAACAGCGCGTCGCCAGGGACGAGGTTCGGCTCGATCGCCGCGGCGTAGACCTTGCGCTGTGCCGGATCCGGCGTCAACACCATGATCAAGTCGGCCTCTTCGCACGCCTCGTACGGCGCGAGCACGCGAAGGCCCTGAGCCTCCGCCTTCTCTCGGCTCTTGCTGCCTTCCGGCAGGCCAACGCGTACGTCGATGCCAGAGTCGCGTAGCGACAAGGCGTGCGCGTGGCCCTGGCTGCCGAATCCCAGCACGGCAACGTTGCGGCCCTGGATCAAGGACAGGTCGGCGTCCTCGTCGTAAAACATTTCTGCAGGCACTTCGTGTCTCCCTCGGTATGTGGTGCTCGTGAAAGTTAGCGCACGTCGCCTATCAGGCGCGAACCGCCTTGAGCCGCTCGCTGCGCTGGTTCCGATCCGTAAGAGAACGGTTCCCACGGCCCAAAGCGACCAGGCCCGACTGGACGAGCTCACGGATCCCGTATGGCTCGAACAATTGAAGCAGGGCGTCCAGTTTGGCCGGGCTGCCGGTTGCCTCTACGGTGATCACCTCAGCGGTCAGGTCGACCGCCTTGGCGCCGAAGAGCCCGATGATCTCGATCAATTGGCCACGGGTCTCAGCCGTCGCCTTCACCTTGACCAGCACCAACTCCCGGCGGATTGCGCTCTCCTCCAGCTCGACGATCTTGAGCACCTCGATCAGCTTGTTGAGCTGCTTGATGATCTGCTCGAGGACCACATCCTCGACGTTCACCTGAAGTGTGATGCGCGACATCTCGGGTGACTCGGTCGGCCCGACTGCGAGCGACTCGATGTTGAAACCTCGCCGGGCAATCAAGCTAGAGATCCGGGCCAGCACGCCGGGCTTGTTCTGCACCAGCACGCTGAGGATGTGGGTATTGGGAACTCCAGGCATTACAACTCCTCCTGCTCCCAAGCCGGCGCCATGTCGCGAGCAACTTTGATGTCATCGTTGCTGGTGCCGGCGGCCACCATCGGCCAGACCATGGCGTCTTTGTGCACGACGAAGTCCACGACGACGGGCACGTCGTTGATCGAGTTCGCTTTCTCGATCACGGCGTCCACGTCTCCGGGTTCTTCAGCGCGTAGCCCGACGCATCCCATGGCCTCGGCGAGCTTGGGAAAGTCAGGGATCCGGTTGGTGTTCAGGTCAGTGTTGGAGTACCGACCTTGGTAGAACAGGGTCTGCCATTGCCGGACCATGCCGAGACTCTGATTGTTGATCACCGCGATCTTGATCGGAATTCCTTCCAGGGCACAGGTGGCGAGCTCCTGATTGGTCATCTGGAAACAGCCGTCGCCGTCGATGCCCCAAACGATCTTGTCCGGCTGCCCGACCTTGGCCCCCATGGCCGCCGGCACGCAATAGCCCATAGTTCCCAGACCACCTGAGTTGAGCCAGCGACCTGGCAGTTCCCAGGGCAGGTAGTGCGAGGCCCACATCTGGTGTTGCCCGACGCCTGCCGCGTAGTAGGCGTCTGGACCTGTGATCTCACCGATCCGCTTGATCACATGCTGCGGCGACAGGCTGCCATCAGCCGGCTCGTCGTACCCAGTGGGGTAACGCCGTTTGAGGTCCTGCAGATAGCGCATCCATTCGTCCACGTTGGGGCGGCGCTCGGGCGGACTGAGCAGGCTGATCAGCTCTGAAATCACCTCTTTGCAGTCACCGACGATGGGAACATCGGCGACGCGGTTCTTGGAGATCTCAGCTGGATCGATGTCGGCGTGGATGACTTTCGCCAGCGGAGCGAAGCTGGAGAGCTGGCCCGTCACCCGGTCGTCGAAACGGGTACCGAGTGCGATCAGCAGGTCGCTGCGCTGCAGGGCCCCAACAGCAGCGACCGTGCCGTGCATGCCCGGCATGCCCATGTTCTGAGGGTGGCTGTCGGGGAATACGCCGCGTGCCATCAGAGTGGTGATCACTGGAATCCCGGTCAGCTCTGCGAGCTCTTTAAGCTCGGACCAGGCACGGGCTCTGACCACCCCGCCGCCGACGTACAGCACCGGCCTGCGGGATTCTCCGATCAGGCGGCCCGCCTCGCGGACCTGCTTGCCGTGCGGTTTGATCACTGGGCGGTAACCGGGAAGATCCAGCTGGCGCGGCCATTGGAATCGGGTCCGGGCCTGGAGCGCATCTTTGGTGATGTCGACCAGGACCGGTCCCGGCCTGCCGGTTCCGGCAATGTGAAAAGCCGCAGCAATGGCCGGGGCGATGTCAGCCGGCTTGGTGATCAAGTAGCTGTGCTTGGTGATCGGCATGGTAATGCCGCGGATATCGGCTTCCTGGAAGGCGTCGGTGCCGATCGCGGCACTGCCTACCTGTCCAGTGATCGCAACGATGGGAACCGAGTCCATGTGGGCGTCCGCGATGGGCGTGACCAGATTCGTTGCCCCCGGTCCGGAGGTCGCCATGCAGACCCCGACCCTTCCGGTCGCTGCGGCGTAGCCCTCTGCCGCATGGCCGGCACCCTGCTCGTGCCGCACCAGGATGTGCCGGACCTTGTCGGAATCGAAGAGCGGGTCGTAGGCGGGAAGAATCGCACCACCTGGAATGCCGAATACGACGTCGGCCCCTACGCGCTCGAGTGATCGGACGAGAGACTGCGCCCCAGTCAGCTCATCTGCACTGTCGTTATCCGACATCTCGGGTCTCCTTGCCCTGACGATCCCGCCCTTGGGATCCGTTGTGGATGTTACGCCTGCACACCGCAGGTCCCGCGCCAACAAAAAACCCCCGCTGCCGGGTGGCAGGCGAGGGAGCGCGTCGGTGATGAGCTGGGCTCAGCCGACACGCTGACGTACGAGGAGGATCACTCCGGTGTGCACGCGGCAACAATAGCCGCCGCACAGACCGAGTCAATTTCTGGCTGCGGTACGTCTTGCGATCCGGAAGGACGCTCGGATGCCCTACTAAGCGTGGCCTCCGAGGCCACGTAGGGTCGATGAATGCGCCGTGCCGCTGCCGGGCTCTCACTCTTGGTTCTCACCGTCGCTTGTTCTCCATCGGCGCCCGGTCCCGAAGCCGGCTCATCCCCCATGGGCACCGGCACGCCCGCCGCGACAAACGCCGGCCCTGCTGCTGGATCACCGAGCAGCACAGCGAGCGCTACGCCAAGATCAACAACGGCTCCGAGACCGAGCGCGACTCCAAAACCACCGACTATGAATGCGCGTGCCGCATTGCGCGACATCGATCACCTCGCCGATGAGATCGGGCCGCGAGAGGCGACGTCTGACAACTTCACCGAAGCCGCACACTTTGTCGAGGATCGATTCGAGCGCCTGGGCTACGACGTGCGGCGGACCAGAGTCCGGGTACCGGCCGGAACCTCCTGGGGTACGCGAGTCCCTCGCGGAACCTCACTCAATGTGATCGCGGAGCCGGAGGACTTCGATGCCAAGAAGCCCCATGTGGTGATCGGCGCGCACCTGGATACCGTGCCGGTGGCGCCCGGCGCGGAAGACAACGCATCTGGTGTCGCGGTGATGCTGCAGCTGGCGGCGATGGTGAGGCAGCAGCCAGCAGCGCTGCCGGTGCGGTTCATTGCGTTTGGTGCGGAGGAGCCGCGCGGCAGTGGCGATGCACTGCACCACTTCGGCTCGCGGAAATTCGTCGCGGACCTCTCGCGCTCGGAGCGCCGGGCTATCCAGGCGATGGTGTCCCTCGACCGGGTCGGCGTACGAGCTTCGTACATACCGGTCTGCACAGCAACAGACCGTGGCAACCGACTCCGGAACGCGATGCGGTCAGCGGCGCGTCGAGCCGACATCCCTACCCGAACATGCACAAATTTCGCCAGCGACCATTGGTCGTTCGCAAAGGCCGGCGTTCCTGCCGTACGGCTCGGCAGCGTGCCGTACGCGGGCTACCACTCTCGCGGGGATGTGCCGCGCGTCGTCGACAGGCGTCAGCTCGATCGGGTGGGCCGGACAGTGTGGGCCTGGTTACTGACGCTGGACTAGCCGCGCACCCGCATTCTCACTGCGCAAACGGTCCACGGCTGCTCCGCCACAGATCAGCAAGGATGCTTCTCGCCCGATCGCCCTTGCTGGGCCGTGGGGTAAAGGCGCCATCGATCACGTACGGCACTGGCTCGACTGCCTTCACCTTGCCGCCCCAGAGCACGATCTCGAGGAATATGCCTTCCCGCGTCTTGGTCTGGAAATCCATGTCGAAAACGAAATTGCCGAGCGAGTGCACCACGACCGCCGACCCGGCCATCTCGTAGCCCTGGACCCAGTGCGGATGCCCGCCGATCACCAGATCCGCACCGGCGTCAGCGAACGCCCGGGCAGCGATGCGCTGGCTGGACTCGACACGGTGCGTGTACTGGGTGCCCCAATGGGTGAGCACCACTACGGTGTCGACCCGGCTGTCGAGCGCTCGGATGTCGGAGGTGATCCGCCGAAGCTGTGAGCGGTTCAGTGGTCCGGTACGTGGTGGCATGTTCAGCCGATTGGTGCCCGCCCGGGTGCGGCTGGCGGCCGGCGTCTCACCTATGGAGTCCACGGCCAGGAAGCCGACCCGCACGCCGTCTCGCTCGATGATCACTTGACGGCGGGCTGCGGCAAGGTCTCGACCGGCACCGACCGTCTTGATGCCACCCGAGTCGAAGCGGTCGAGAGTCTGGCGCAGCGCGCGCTCGCCGTAGTCACCGACATGATTGTTCGCCAGGGAAAGCAGGTCGAACCCGGCCCCTCGCAGGGCAGGTCTGACGCGCGGACTTGCCGCGAAGGAGTCGCCGCCTTGAGTCGGTGAGCCCGCCGCGGACAAGGTCGATTCGAAGTTACCGACCGTGATCTCGGAGCCGGCAAGCCGCTTGGCGAGTGGCTTCAGCGGGGCCCCAGGGTCGCCACGGTGCCGCGCACCGACTCGGCGACCGAGCATGATGTCACCGACCGCGGTCAGAGTGGTGACCTCCGGTACCGGTCGAACGGAACGAATGCGAAGCGGATAGCGCCCGGGGTCCTTCAGAGGATGGTGGCCGGCAACGGTCAGCACTCGCACTCGGGCATCCACAGCGTCAGCTGGGACGACACCGAGCACGGTGCGACTGGCCCGCACCTCGCGCAGCACTTCGCTGGCTCGGCGATCTTCGGTGCTGACCACCCGCATCCTGTCGCCTGATTGCCCGATAGCCGACCAGCGGGTCGCTCCGGAGGTGATGATCCGACGGGCATCGGCCAGCGCCACATCGGCCGTAGGCCGGCTGGCATGGACAGCCAGTACCAGCGGAATTGAATAATCGGTCGACGGAGGACGCGAGGGTGTTTCTCGATTGGCGTTGGGTGAGACGGACGCGGATCCGGTCGAGGAGGTAGCAGGGCTGGGTGACTGCTGCGGCTTGTCCGCCGAGGCCTGGCAGCCAGTGAGCAGAATCGCGATCAGCGCGGCCGAACCTGCTCGGGCTGTCACTCGGCCAGCGTAGGCGCCTGATCAGGTCGCGGGGTGGGACCAGGCACCGTCCGGGTTCCCAGCAAGCGGGCGTGGATATCGCCGGGAAACCGCACCGTGAATCGAGTGTCGCCGATCCAGGACTTCAGCTCCTCGATCCGCTGATCGATCTCGCGCCGACGGGTAGCCGCGACTCGTTCGAAGTAGTGGGTGTGTATTGTCCCGTCTTTCGTCTGCGCCCAGGCTCCGACCACTCGCCCGTCGACCCAGAGGCTGGGGCCGCCGTTCCCGGCGCTGTCGAATACCTCTCTCGACGTGTCCGGCAGGTACCACGTGCGCTGCTTCCAGCCCATGATCGTCGGATCCAGTCCGGGCAGCACCGCCACCCACGGATCGACCGTGTCGAGAGGCGGATCGTCCTTGGCCAGCCAGCCCGGGCCGCCGTCCAGCTCGGCCTCGACTGCGCGACAATCGGCAAGCGCCTGTTTCGCCCTCTTCATCGTCCAGCCCATCCACCACTGCAGGTCAGCCGTCGTAGCGGGGCCGAACCGCTGTAGCCACCGTCCAGCCAGCTCGGCGGAGGCCTGTCGCGGATCAAGATCTCCGAGGCCGCCGGGCAACCAGAACTCCGCATCGACGTATCGGTACGCGCCATTGATCCAACGGCTCGGCTGGCCACGCAACATCTGACCGGCGAAACCGAGGATGTAGAGAACTCGGGTGTGGGCTGACTGCACCGCCGCGTACGCCTTGCCGGGCGATAGCTGCAGCCGCTGGCGGAGCGCATCGGCCCTTTGCCCAATTTCCCGCGCCGTGCTCGGGCCGTGCTCACGAAGGTCTGCCAGCACCTGTTCCTCAGCCTCGGCCAACCATCGTTCTGGGTCCTCGACTCCGCTTGCTGTCAGGAGCTGAGAGGTGCGTCGCCGCTCGGTCGCGAGCAGGTCGCGGGTCGCCGCCGCATGAATGGCGCGCACCACCGGCGGCGTTGCCACCCAGAGCGTCCTTCTCATCCCGTGGTGCCGTATCAGGCTGCGATCGATGTACAGCGCCCGCTCAACGGCCTCGATCGACGGATGCACCATGCGCGCCATCGCCGACAAGAACACGCTGACCGGATCGGAAGAGTGCAGGGCAACTAGATCATCGGCAATCTTTGGGATGTCGTCGGTCCGAGTACGCGGCAGTAGTCGATGCCGCTCGGCCAGCCGGGCCCGGCGCTCCTCGGTGGATATTTCTAAGCTCACGCCTAGACCGTAGCGAGCGGCGGCGACACCGGCTCACGGCGAGGACCCTCAAGCCATGCTGGAGTGTTTCGAATGTATGG
>DASRJV010000214.1:0-7044 GCA_035649295.1 Propionibacteriaceae bacterium | reverse complement strand
GTCGGTGCACGAGCAGCCAAAAGGCGGGCGCGCGGTGTCGCATTGCCGCGTACGGGTGCGTTGGTAGCAGGTCTCACACCCGCCCAGCAGAGAGCAAATCGGCTATGTCCTGCTCGGTCGGCAACCGTCCGCGGCCGCCACGGCCGGTTGCGCAGATAGCTCCTGCCGCTGCTGCGAAGCGGACGCGCTCCGCGGCGCCGAACCCGCGAGCTAGGCCGACCGCATACGCGCCGTGAAAGACATCCCCGCAACCGGTGGTGTCGACGACAGGGACTTCAAAGCTCGGCTGGTGCCGACAGTCGGCGCTGCCCATATCGCGAAACCACACACCATCCGCGCCGTCGGTAATGACGACGGTGGATCGCCGATCATTCCAGAGCGCATTCACGATCGCGTCCGATTCCGTTTCAGCTGTCAAGCGGCGCGCGAAAGCCATCGGCAACACCAGATGTTGCACTTGGTTCAGCGAGTTGGACTCAACCTCCGCCTCGACGTCGGCGACGATGGGTACCTCGCTGATGTCGGCACCGAGCGCTGCGATGGTGGGAGCCAGGGCGTACGTGTCGAGCAGCACAGTTCGGGACCGCCGTAGTGGTGTCATGTCGTCGCCGGGTAGCAAACCAATCCGCGTCGCGTCGTCGTAGGCGATGAAGCGATCACCATGATGAAAGACGACGATAGTGGCGCGGATCGGTCGCGCCTCTGAGTCAGGCAGAGCGAATTGCAAATCCACCCCGTATGCCGCGAAGTCGGCGCGGACAAGCGCACCGTCCTCCTGATCACTGAGCCGGCCAACGAACGCGACCCTGGCCCCAAGGACCGCAGCAGCAACCAGCGCGGTTGCGATGTTTCCACCGGGCTGCCGCTCACGTGCCTGGATTCGGCCCTTGTCGTCGGTCTGGCGGGCATCGACATATAAGAAATCATCGATCGAAACGCAGCCGACCCCAGCCACATCGAACTGATTCACCTCAGGTGCCGCCGGCTCGGACTCCAGCTAGGGCTTGTTCTGCGGTTGCGCTGTCATGGATGACTGCCCGATAGGCGGAGGCCACGCTCTCAATGTCGTCGACGCCCCAGATGTTGCGGCCAACTACCGCACCGACTGCTCCGGCCCTCATGGCTTCCACCGTGAACGCCAACCCTTCTCGGATCGTTTCGGTCCGCGGCCCACCGGCCACTACCACCGGAACCGGTGCTGAGGCGACAATTTCGGCGAACGCGTCAAGGTCGCCCGGATAGCCGACCTTGATCACGTCCACCCCGGTCTCCACCCCGCAGCGAACGGCCCAGGCGATCTCCTCGGGCACGAAACGGATGGCAGGCACGTCGCCGGAGTAGTCCCTCGGATAGATATGCGCGACTACCGGCATCTCGATCTTCGCGGCCGCCGCCACGCTGTCGGTCAGCCAGCGAAGATAGCTGCCCTCATGCGGCCCCCGTACCCCGATCGCAACAGCAAGCGCATCAGCGCCAAGACGGGCCGCGTCCTCCGGCGTCGCAATCAACTCACGAACGCGATCATCTGCGGTGAACATGCCAGCCTGAATGATCAAACTCGACCGCCCGGCGTATTTTCCCCATAGCTGCTTGGCTGCACCAGGCAGCATGGTTACCGAATCCGGTCGAGCCGCCATGACGCGGTCAAGCGCTTGCGGAAGATTGTGCAGTCCACCGGCACGAACGTCGCCGTATCCAATGAAGTGATCAACAGCGATGCCGAACAGCCGCCCGGATGGATGAGAGAACAACCGGCGGAGCCGGATCTGAGTGCCGAGTCCCATGTCGAGGGTTCCTGTCTGTCAGAGTCACCAGCAGTCTGCTCAGCGTGACACCTGGCCATCACGTCGCGACCAAATGCGTCGTAAGGCGACTCACGGCTAAGGTCACAGCGTGAGCACACACGCCATGCGGCCCACACATCGCAGCGAGCTCGAACAGAGCTGCACTGGTCACATCAAACTGAATCGTCACGCGGTGCAGAGGCTACCCGACCGGACACCATGGCTCGGGGGGTGATCTCAACCGACTCTCGTTGATGATCATGCGCGATGAGACGAACGAACTGAGGAACCATGGAGCTATTACTCGGAGTCGATCTTGGAACGACTGCCTGCAAGGTAACCGTCGTTGCCGGCGACCTAACCGTCAGCACCATCTCATCGCCGCCTTACCCCATATCTGCACCCCATCGCGAATGGGCTGAACAAGATCCGCGCGCCTGGGGCGAAGCTGTAGATGCCACGGTGCAGCGTGCGTTAGTCAACGTGGGTGCCGGCCCACATGATCATGTGAGGTTGTCGATCACCGGACAAATGCACAGCCTGGTGCTGCTGGATGCCGACGGCAACCCGGCACGTCCCGCCATTCTGTGGGCCGATCGCCGGGCCATTGCCGAGTGCACCATGATCGAGAACAAAGTGCCGAATGTCGCAACCATTACCGGCAATCCGCCCCTGCCCGCGTTCACGCTGCCACAGCTGCTCTGGGTTCGACGCCACGAACCCGAGGTTCTGAGGCGCACCTCAAATGTGTTGCTGCCAAAGGATTACCTTCGATGGCGTTACACCGGACGCGTCGTCACGGACTGGACCGATGCTTCCGGAACCGGAATGCTCGACTCGGCGACACGGAAATGGTCCAGCACGATCCTGTCAGCGCTGGACCTCGATCCTGAGCTTCTACCACCGGTGGCAGATCCCGTCGCCGATGGCGGTGTTGTCGAACGAAATGCCAGCCCAGCACTGCAGGGAGCCAGCACCGCTGTCGGTGTCGGTGATCAGTTCGCGGAAGCTTTGGCTGCGGGTCTTACCCATGCCGGGGATATGGCGATCATCTTGGGCACGTCGGCGGTCGTCTTGGGGGTATCCGACCATCCTGTTCCTGGCTCTTTCTGCCATGCTCAGTCCGATTTGTGGCTGCGGCTGGACTCACTTCACGCCGGTGGCAAGAGCTTGCAGTGGCTCCGCGACCTGTTGGCGCCGGAAGAGAGTCTGGCTGCGTTTACCTCAGCCGCCAGGTCGGCGCCGCCAGGCTCCCATGACCTTCTCTTTCTTCCCTTCTTGATGGGAGAACGCGGTGCCCGAGGCGGCGGTGCGCCGGGCGCCTTCGTGGGACTCACAACCGAGCACGGCCGTGATGATCTTGTACGTGCAGTCCTCGAGGGAGTTGCTTTCGAACTCCGCCGCCTGCAACAGAGAAGAGGAACTCCGCTGCCGACCGATGTCCTCACGCTGAAAGGAGGCGGCGCGCAGAACGAGCTGTGGTGCCGAATCGTCAGCGGCGTATTCGGGATTCCCTACCGGACGACCCATCGCGACGCCGCATACGGCGCGGCAATGACTGCTGGGGTCTCGCAGGGATGGTGGCCGAACTGGCAATCGGTGCCCGCTCTGAGCGATCCGATCAACGAATCTGGTCTTGCCGACGTCGACATCCTCAACGACCGCTACGCGCGGTACTGCGCAGTCGTCGATGCCCTAACGCCGGACTCGTAGCTTTGCCATGGTCATTCAGCGCTACTTGACGATCGAGCTGGCCGGGATCACCGAGTGAGCACGGTTGGTATCGATCTCGGCACGAGCGGTGTCCGGGCCGTCGCATACAACGACCAGGGACAGCAGATCGCCACCGCTGCTGCGAAGACGAGCCTTAAGCGGCCGAGGGAAGGCTGGGTCGTCCTCGACGCTGAGGCAGTGCTCCGATCTGCCGAGTCACTTCTGGCTGCGGTCGCCGCAGAGGCCGCTGGCCAGGGCGATCCGGTACGAGCGATCGCCCTGAGCAGCCAGGGCGAGGTCGTCCTCCCGGTTGACCGCCAGGGCGAGGCACTCAGCCTGGCACCAGTCAGCATGGACGCCCGCGGCGAGCCGGCAGCCCGGGCGATGAGCGAGCGATTTGGTGCTGAACGAGTGCAGCAGATCACGGGCCAGCCTCTCAGCCGGATGTTCTCCGTCTACAAGATTGCAGCAGGCGACGCTGCCTGGCGACCGCCCGCCGCCAAGGCCTACCGCGCTCTGAGCGACTTCGTTACCGCCAGGTGGGGCGCCACGCCCGCACTCGATTGGACTTTGGCTGCGCGTACTGGCCTCTTTGACGTCGCCGCAGCGACGTGGTCCACCGAGATGGTGGCAGCAGCTGGCGTGGATGCTCCCTGGTTGACTGAGGTCCCGTTCTCTGGGTGCGTACCCTCCGGCACGCCAATCGGCACAGTCTCAGGTAGGGCTGCCGAGCGCCTTGGGGTCCCAAGCGGGACAGCACTGGCGGCCGGCGCACACGATCAAGCTGCCTCCTTCATCGGGGCCGGTGGCGGGGCAGGATCGGTTTCGACATTCGCGCTGGGCTCCAGCGACTGCCTCACTGTCGAGACACCGCAGCGGCCCGCTGGCATCGCCGGAACCGGTTTCGCCACCTATCCGTGGCGACCTGCACACTGGCTCACACTCGCTGGAACCGCTGCTGGCGGCTGGACGCTCGACTGGTATGTGGCGCTGACCGGCGTCGCTGATGCCGATGCGTTGCTGTCTGAGTCGTCCCCGGAGCCACCGCCGATCATCGTGCTGCCCTACCTGGCCGGATCTGGAACCCTGGACAACGACCCCAGCGGTCGCGGCGCCGTTATCGGACTCACCCTTGACCTCAGTCGAGCCCAGCTCACCCGAGCGTTCCTGGAAGCCGCCGGCTACGAGCTCGGCAGTATCGTCGCCGCGTTCACCGCAACCGAGGTGCCGGTCGGTCAAATCCGCGCAGTCGGCGCTGGCGCCAATAACCCGATCACTCTTGGCGTCCGTGCCTCCGCCGCCGGCGTGCCCCTCACTCCCGCCTTGGGCAACGCGTCCGCTCGCGGGGCGGCGCTACTTGCCGGCGTCAGCATTGGACTCTTTGAGATCGACGACCTCCCGTCGATCACTCTCGGTGCTCCGGTCCACCCCGACCCCGGCACGGTCGACTGGTACGCGCAGCAGCGACAGACTTATCGCGACCTCTACCGCGTTCTCAAACCCTTCAACCAGCGATTCGAAGTCGGGCCACCCATCCGCACGGGCAGGCGAAAATCCGTCTGAAGCCACGAAAGGACTGTCCAGCCATGCCTCTCCAGACGCTCGCCACGACACTCGCCGCCGCTGAGCGGGGCGGCTATGCCGTCGGCGCATTCAACGTGTCCGACCTCAACCAATCCATTGCGGTCCTCGACGCAGCCCGTGCCGAGAGATCGCCCGTGATCGTCCAGGCCATCGCGGGGACGAGCGCATACGGCGACGAAAGCTGGTGGTGGCACATGCTACGGACGGTCGTAGCGAGCTACACCGACGTACCCGCGACTCTGCACCTGGACCACGGCCGCACTCTGGAAGATTGCGTCCGGGCAATGGACCACGGGTTCACCAGCGTGATGATTGACGCGAGCCGCTCGACCCAGGACGACGAGCCCAACGACTTCGAGTCGAATGTGGCGATCACCAAATCGGTTGTCGACATCGCTCATCCACGTGGTGTCAGCGTCGAAGGAGAGCTCGGCACGATTGGCGGCGCTGAGGCAGGCATTACCGGTGTCGTAGAAGAAATCGTCTATGCCGATCCTTCCCAGGCCGAGGAGTTCGTGGCGCGGACCGGAGTCGACGCCCTCGCCGTTGCCGTCGGCACTAGCCACGGCTCGGTCAAGTTCACCGACGAGTCCGGCGGTCAACGCCTCCGGATCAACTTGATCGCCGAGATCAAGAAACGTCTCCCCGACACCGCACTCGTGCTGCACGGCAGCTCCTCGATCCCGGTTGACGCGGTAGAGGCCATCAACAAGCAGGGCGGCACAGTCACGCCCTCTTACGGCATCGACGCAGCGCAGAAGCAGGCTGGGATTGCGCAGGGTATCCGCAAGATCAATCAGGGTACGGACTCGCACCTGGCCTGGACCGCGGCGCTACGGACCGAACTCACCGAACGTCCCGCCGAGGTCGAGCCCAGTTCGGCGATCGTTGCCGCAATGGCCGCCATGACCGGGATCGTCCGCGAGCGGATGCGTGAGTTCGGCTCCGCAGGCCAGGGACGCTAACCCTTCTCCAGCGTGGTGGCTCCGGTCATGATCGCCACTGCCTCTGTCGGTGTATGAGACTTCGGAGTGATCACGCCGGCGCAGCCGCCCAGCCTCGCAATATGGATGCGATCGGAAACCTCGAACACGTTGGGCATGTTGTGGCTGATCAAGATCACGGGCAGGCCCTTGCTCTTGATCTGTTGAATGAGGTTGAGTACCTGGCCGGTCTCCTTCACCCCCAGTGCCGCTGTGGGCTCGTCGAGCACGACGAACTTGCTGGCGAAGGTTGCCGCTCTGGCAACCGCCACAGCCTGCCGCTGGCCGCCGGAAAGTGTCTCCACGGCCTGCCCCATGTTCTGCACCGTCGCGATGCCGAGGTTGGCCATCGACGTGCCCGCGGCCTCCTTCATACCCTTCTTGTCGAGCATGCGCAGCACCGACCCGAGCGGGCCGGGGCGGCGCCGTTCCCGACCTAGGAACATGTTGGCCGAGATGTCCAGCGCAGGCGCAACCGCGAGTGTCTGGTAAACGGTCTCGATGCCGGAACTCCGTGCATCCTGCGGTGTCCTGAAGTGCACCTCATTGCCGTCCAAGTAGACCTGTCCGGAGTCAGGGATCAACGCTCCGGTGAGCGCCTTGATCAGGGTCGACTTGCCGGCACCGTTGTCACCGATCACCGCCAAGATCTCGCCCGGAAACAGGTCGACGTCGACACCATCGAGGCCCACTACCCGCCCGAATGTCTTGATCAACCCACGACCCGACAGCACCGTGTCCTTCGGGTCGGCAAGTACTGGCGGGTTACCGAGACCGACAGTGCCCTTCTCTTCCTCTGTCAGTTCGCTGCTCTCGGGAATGCTGGTCATGCCTTCACCTTCCTAATCCACTGGTCGATCGAGACCGCGACGATGACAAGCAAGCCGGTGGCGAAAAGACGCCACTGATCGTCCACTCCTGCCAGACTCAGACCGATCCTGAACACTCCCACGATCAACGCACCCAGGATTGTGCCAATA
>DASRJV010000213.1:0-13369 GCA_035649295.1 Propionibacteriaceae bacterium | reverse complement strand
CGGCTACCGGCTTGGAGACAAGCTTGCCGCCGAGCGTCGTCAGGCCTTTGGCCAAGACCGGTTCGCGCGCAGCAGCGCCAGCTACCCCATGCTTGGCGACGCGGAGCAAGTACGGCAGCGTGGCGCTGGTAAGCGCGAGGGTCGAGGTACGTGCTACGGCGCCGGGGATGTTGGCCACGCAGTAGTGCACCACACCCTCTTCCACATAGGTGGGTTCAGAGTGCGTGGTCGGCCGGCTGGTCTCGAAGCAGCCGCCCTGGTCGATGGCGATGTCGACTACGACACTGCCGGGCCGCATGCTCTTGATCATGTCGCGGGTCACCAGTTTCGGCGCTTTCGCGCCGGCCACTAGAACGGCGCCGATCACCACATCGGATTCCGCCACGTACGCCGCAGTTCGAGCCCGGTTCGGGACTACCAGGTCCAGCCGGCCGCTGAACACATCGGACAGGTACGACAACCGCGCCGCGTTGGTGTCTAACACCCGCACGATCGCCCGCAACCCGAGAGCCATCTTGGCAGCCTCGGTTCCGGCGACGCCGCCGCCGATAATGGTGACCTTCGCGGCCGGCGTACCGGGAACTCCGCCCAGCAGCAGCCCTGCCCCGCCGGAGGAACTTTCCAGGTGGTGGGCGGCGGCCTGGACAGCCATGCGCCCAGCCACCTCGCTCATCGGCGTGAGCAAGGGCAGTCGCCCATCCGGGGTCTGCACGGTCTCATACGCGATCGAGTCGATGCGCCGATCGAGGAGAAACTCGGTGAGCCGGCGGTCAGCCGCCAGGTGCAGGTAGGTGAACAGCTGCTGCTCGGGCCGGAACCGGTCATATTCCTCAGGTATGGGCTCCTTGACTTTGACGATCAAGTCCGCGGCGGCGAACACCTCGTCCGCGGTGCCGACGACCCGCGCGCCAGCGGCAACGTACTCGTCATCGGGAAACCCGGAGCCAGACCCGGCGCCGGCCTGCACCACGACCTCGCGGCCGTGATAAGCCAGCTCGGCGACGCCATCGGGCTGCACCGAAACCCGACCTTCCTTGTCCTTGATTTCCTTCGGTACACCAATCACCGATACGGCCATACCCGTTCTCCCTCGTTCTGCGCCCCCGCAGCTCGCTCCGCCAGCACCACATTACGGGGCCTGCAGGGCGCAGCTATCACTGGTGCGGCTAGCGTGGCTTGGGGTGCCGTCGCGTTCAGAAGACGTCGCTCGTGCGACTGGAGATGTGTGCGGCCTCAGACACTGCGGCAACGGCGCTGCGGCGCAAGAGTGCCTCCGCCTGAGGTGCCGTTCGGCGGGGTTGATCGTTCCAGCGGGTGAGGTCTCGTACGTGCTGGGTGCGTACCTCGGGCGCCGGCGTCCAATGGTTGGATCGGGGCGCGGCCCCGAAAAGTGTGTACCAGGTGAGGTCGATGGCGCGCTGAACGGGTTGAGTCCGCACATTCGAGAGCCCACCGCCTGCTTCGACGATCGCGCCGACCAGGCACGCTCCGACCACCGGACGACCAGCCATCTCATTGACGTTGGAAGCGCTCACGGTCTTGGTCCGTCCATTGTCATCCTGATAGGCGAACCAGCAGTGCTGCAGCCAGCCGGCACCGATCAGGTCAGCGGCTTGATTGAGGATGTCGGCGAGATGATGGAGCTCGGCGAGCCGTGCGCTGGCATCGTCACGATCACGCAGCTGTCTGGTGAGGTTGCGCTTTGCCCACCAACGTGGATGACGGTCGATATCGAAGGTCGGAGCAAGGTGGACCGTGGTGGCGGCTGTCATGGCTTAATTCTGCTCCCGGATACAGAAAATGACTCCGGGCAATGTGGGACGAGGGCGGCGTATGGGCCAGTGATCATTTCAGGCTGCTCGCCGAGCTCGGGTGCCCGTTCATCCGCCAGGCGCCTGGCTCTAAGGTCATAGGCTGCTAGGTCATGGCCCCCGAAGTCTGGATGCTGAGCTGGCGACGCATCGACGAGGGCCGCGGCCACAGTATGGCCCGTGTTGAGCGTCTCGAAGCTGGCTGGCTGTGCTACGGCGCTGAGGTTCTTGCATCACCTCAAGAGACAATCGCCTGCAACTTCACCATCTGGCTCGATCAGCATTGGGCGACGCGCGAAGCCGAGGTCAACTCGGTATCCGTGGCGGGCCAAAGACGTCTCGTACTCAGGGTTGACGAGGCGCGGGAATGGTGGCGCGACGATTACCCGCTGCCTGACCTCAACGGCTGTGTCGATATCGATGTCGCTGCCACACCATTGACCAACACCTTCCCTATCAGGCGATTCGCATCACTGGGCATAGCCGAACACCGCACCACACCGGTCGCATGGGTGGAAGTGCCGACTCTGCACGTGACGAGGGTCGAGCAGACCTACCGCAGACTTGCACCAGACCGCTGGGAGTACAGCGACCCGACACATGGCGCCTTCGAACTATCCATTGACGACGATGGCTTCGTCAGCGACTACGAGGGTTTCGCAAGCCGGGTGACACAGTGATGTCTCCGCCCACTCCGTGCATGTCTGCAAACATGCAGATATGAACGAGTCCTCTGAGACGAGCACGCCAACTCTTCGCCAAGTGGTGCTGGACTGCGAAGACGCACGAGCGCTAGCCGAGTTCTATCGGCAGTTGCTGGGCTTTCGCTACCGCCCAGGTGACGAGCCACCCGCCGACGGAACGCCCGACATCAGAGGCAAAGACTGGTTGGTGCTGCGCGACGCCACCGGCTCCTCCCGCCTAGCGTTCCAGCAGGTGCCGTCTCTGCCCGAGCCGACGTGGCCGGAGGGACCTCGACCGCAGATGCTGCACCTCGATACCACGGTTCCAACCCTGGAGGACTTGCGCACTCAGCATGAGCGGGCTCTCGCGCTCGGGGCGCGCCTGCTCTTCGACCGGTCCGACGACGAGCAGGAGCCGCTGTACGTCTACGCGGACCCCGCAGGGCATCCTTTTTGCATCTTCGTGGCTCCGTAATTGGGTACGGCGTGGTGTGCTGGATAGCTGGGAACGCCTGCGTAGCGTGGTTCCCGCCCACCTGGTAGGAGAAGCAATCCATGGCTAGCTTCCTTAGTTTCCTGCAAAATCTCGGCCTGCTTCTCGCCCGGCTGGGACTCGGTGCCATTTTGTTGATGCACGGCTGGATGCGCTGGAACGCCGGTGTTCAGGAACAGATCGACTACCTGACCCAGTTCCGGACCCCGTACGCCGAGGTCGCGGCATGGGGCTCGATCATCTTCGAACTCGTTGGCGGCGTACTGCTGATCGTCGGCGCCTTGACCCGGTTCGTCGGCCTGGGCGTGTTGATCGAGCAGATCCTGATCATCGCGTACACGAACTGGTACAAGTGGCCGCCGACATTGCTCAACGCCGATGGCAGTTACAAAGGCGGCTACGAGTACAACGTGGCCCTCGGCTTGCTCGGCCTGCTGCTGTTCGTGATGGGCGGTGGCGCTGTCTCCATCGACCGGCTGTTCCGCCGTAGGAAGCCGACGCCCGAAGAGGAGGAGGACGAGCTCGCGGAGCCGTCCACCAGGCGCGCAGCCATGTGATCCGGTCCCACCACAGCAAACCACCCACGGATTCACAGGGAAGACACAGCTAGCCCATAGGGCTTTACCGAGATCCAGTGTCAGGCTTGGCGCATGATCCGCACCGATGCAACCGCAGGACCCCTCACCCGACCCGACGGAACGCCTATCCGAATTCTCGCCGTCGATGACGAGTCCAGCTTGACCGAGCTGCTGTCTATGGCCATGCGTTACGAGGGTTGGCAGGTTTCCACCGCAGCCTCGGGCGGGCAGGCCGTGAAGGTGGCCCGGGAGACTAGACCAGATGCGATCGTGCTGGACATGATGCTGCCGGACTTCGACGGTCTGGAGGTCATGCGCCGCATCCGGGCCGAAGATCCCAACGTGCCAGTGATCTTCCTCACCGCCAAGGACTCAGTCGAAGATCGCATCGGGGGCCTGACTGCAGGGGGCGACGATTACGTCACCAAGCCGTTCAGTCTCGAGGAGGTCATCGCCCGGTTACGGGCGCTGTTGCGCCGAAGCGGCGCGGCGCTCGCCAGGAGCGACTCGACGCTTGTGGTTGGTGACCTCTCACTGGATGAGGACAGCCATGAGGTGCGCCGCGGTGGCATGGAGATCCAGTTGACTGCTACCGAATTCGAGCTGCTGCGCTACCTGATGCGCAACCCGCGCCGGGTACTCAGCAAGGCACAGATCCTGGACCGGGTGTGGAATTACGACTTCGGCGGCCAGGCGAACGTCGTCGAGCTCTACATCTCCTATCTGCGTAAGAAGATCGACGCCAACCGTCCACCGATGATCCATACCTTGCGCGGCGCTGGCTATGTGCTGCGCCCGGCTGCTACATGAGCTATCCAGCTCCCGTTCAACCAGGCCCCGGCCCAATGGGCCGGCCGCCGCCTGCCTCCGGCGTCATGCCGCGGCCGGATCTTTCCGGCCGCCACACCTTGCGGCACCAGCTTGTCATCAGGGTGACGGCGCTTGTCGCGCTCGCCGCCCTGTTGATCACCACTGCGACGGCGTTGGCCACTCGCCAAGTGCTGATGTCCCAGCTCGACCGCCAGCTCGATGCAGTAATAGCGCGGGTACGCGATCCTGCCAATACCTTGCCCGCAGGCGGTGCCGATAGGGGTTTGCTCCGCCCTGGACAGCCGATCGGCACGCTTGCAGTGCTGTACGCCAATGACGGCACGCCGCTGGATGAAGGCATGCTCACAGAGCGCGGCGCCTCCGGTCAGCGGGGTGCAGCGATCACAGCGCTTCCGGACGTGGCTGTTTCGCAACTCGCTGATGTACCGACCGGCGGAACGAAGAGCTCCATTGACCTCGGTGGTCTCGGCCACTATCGAGTTGTTGCCTTCCAAATCGTTGTCGGATCAACAACGCTCGCCACTCTGGTGGTCGGCGTACCGCTGCGGCAGATCGACCAGACCATCCTGGAGTTGGTCGCTCTTGCTGCACTGTTTTCTCTGCTGGTCATCGCGGGCACCGCGTTCGCGGCCCGCTCCCTCGTTGGCCGCAGCCTGCGCCCGCTGAATCGGGTAGCTGCGACCGCGCAGCAGGTATCCCAGCTGAAGCTCGATCGTGGCGAGGTGGCCCTTGCAGTACGCGTGCCGCCAGCGGATGCCAATCCTGCCTCTGAGGTCGGACAGGTGGGCCAGGCGATCAACCACATGCTCAACAACGTGGAGGAGGCGCTCGCCGCGCGCCAGGCGTCGGAGACGAGGGTGCGGCAGTTCGTGGCCGATGCATCGCATGAACTGCGAAATCCGCTTGCTGCCATCCGCGGTTACGCCGAACTAACCAGGCGCGATCGCGAGAAGCTGCCGACTGATGCGGCGTATGCGATGTCCCGGGTGGAGTCCGAGGCCGAGCGAATGTCCCACTTGGTCGAAGACATGCTGCTACTGGCACGGCTTGACTCTGGACCTGATCTTGATCTCAAGCCAACCGATCTGAGCGAGATCGTGATCAATGCTGTCAGCGATGCCCGCGCTGCCGGCCCTGATCATGTGTGGCAGATGAGCCTGCCTGATGATCCAGTGCTCGCCTACGGTGATCAACACCGGCTCCAGCAGGTGATGGCCAATCTGCTGGCGAATGCGCGTACCCATACGCCGCCCGGAACGCAGGTACATACCGCAGTCGCAGTGCTCGGCCCGGAGGCGGTTGTCGCCGTGGCCGACAATGGACCCGGCATCCCTCCGGAAGTGGCTCACCGCGTGTTCGAGCGGTTTGCCCGTGGAGATGCCAGCCGGACGCGGTCACCTGACGCCGCGACAGGCAGCACCGGTCTCGGGCTCGCAATCGTGGCCGCGGTTGTCGATGCTCACCACGGCAGAGTCACGGTCACCAGCCAGCCGGGACGGACTCAGTTCACCATCCGCTTGCCGCTGGCATCCCTGGTGCCGGCACACCACCCATGGCCGGGCCCCGAGATGCGGGCACCAAGCTAGCGTCCGACGGTGATCTGGTCGCCCCTGGCTCTGCCTGGGACGTCGCCGCAAACGCTGCTGCTTCGGCGCGTGGCCCCAGGTTCCAGCCATTGAGCTGCTCCTCGCCACTCAGTGCCCTGAGCCTCCACCAAATGTGCCGCGAGCCTCCTGAGCCTGTCGAGGGCACCCGGTCACGGTAGGGATAACCCGATCTCGAACTGGCCCGATAGCCTGATGGTGGCTGCGATGCCAATCGAGGAACGTTAAGGACATGACAAATCCTGACGTCCACGCCGTACCTGCCACTGAAGTACTTGATCTTTATGACGACCTCCCGGAGCGCGTCGGCGCCCTGCGCGACCCCGCCCGTCCGACGGAGGATGATCCCGTGACGTCCATGATCAAAGGCACCGGCCGCAACCTGGCGGTGATCATGGGAATGTTCGCACTCTCGCTCGCCGCGTTCGTCGCTTGCGCGACCCTGTTCAGCCTCGGAGTCGCGCTGCTCGTGCTGGTCGTCGGTCTGTTCATCCTGGTCGCGTGCCTCATCGTTGCCGGCTGGTCGTCGCGAATGACCATGGCACTGCTCGGCTACGCCGGGATCACGCTGCCGCGTACCCGCTATCCGGCGGCTGGACCCGGCTTCCGTGGGAAACTGCGGCGCCTGGCCAACGCCCAATCCTGGCGCGATCTGCTGCATGTGCTGATCAACTTCATTCTCAGTACGATCACCTTCTCGCTTGCGGTGACGTGGGTGGTTGGTGGGCTCGGCGGCGTGACGTATTGGTTCTGGAGTCAGTGGCTGCCGCAGTCGGGCGACAGCGGCCTGGCAGCCCTGCTCGGCTACCCTGGTCGCTTCGCCGAGGTCACGCTCAATACGGTGCTCGGCTTACTGCTACTGATTACGGCCCCCTTCGTGCTGCGCGGACTCGTCCGGCTGCACGGCGCGGTGGCGTATGCGTTGTTGGTCGACGAAACACCCGTACTGCGTCAGCAGGTGAGCGAGCTGACCCAGAGCCGTACCGCCGCAGGCGAGGCTGAGGTGCACACGCTGCGCCGGCTCGAGCGTGACCTGCACGACGGCCCGCAGCAGCGGCTGGTCAGGCTCGGCATGGATTTGTCGGCTGCCCAGCGCCGGCTCGATGACGATCCGGTTCAGGCACGTGCCTTGCTCGACGAGGCACTGCAGCAGTCACAGGATGCGCTCGCAGAGATCCGTACCCTCTCTCGCGGCATCGCTCCGCCGATCTTGGCCGAACAGGGACTACGGGCTGCGATCACCGCGCTGGCGGCCCGCGGCGCCATTCCAACTTCTGTCGAGGTCGACGAAGTGCAGCTGTCCGACGCCGCGCAGCATGCGGCCTACTTCGTGATTGCTGAAGGGCTAGCCAATGTGGAGAAGCACAGTCAGGCGCGCCAGGCTTCGGTCGAGTTGCGTCGGGTCGGCGCCCTAGCGGTGATCAACATCAGTGATGACGGGATCGGCGGTGCATCGCTGGCCAAGGGTCACGGTCTGTCTGGTCTCGCCGAACGCCTGGCCGGAGTCGATGGGAGTCTGACAGTGTCATCTCCGACAGGTGGTCCTACTCAGCTCACTGCGACGATTCCGCAGCGCGCCGGAGGCTGACATCGGCATCCCTCGTGCACCAGGTGTGACAGCCTGGTGCACGTGCGTGTGGTGGTGGCCGATGACTCCGTGCTGCTGCGCGAGGGCCTGGTCCGGCTGCTGACCGAGGTCGATTGTGAGGTCGTGGCCGCAGTTGAGGATGCTCCCAGCTTCTTGTCGGCAGTCGCAGAGCAGCGGCCGGACGTTGCCATTGTGGATGTACGGATGCCGCCGAACATGACCGACGACGGCCTGCGGGCAGCCGTCGAGGCTCGTACTTCGCAGCCTGACTTGGGAATCTTGATGCTGTCGGCCTATGTCGAGCTCTCCTACGCCGATGTCCTGCTTTCAGACGGCCGAGGCCGAGTGGGATATCTGCTCAAGGACCGCGTCACTTCCTTGGAGACACTCGTCGACGCCCTTCGGACGATCACTGCAGGAGGTACCGTTCTGGATCCTGAGGTAGTCGCTCAGCTCCTCGTGGCGCGCCGGGCGGACCCGCTCGCGGCACTCAGCCCCCGGGAGAAACAGGTGCTTGCCCTGATGGCCGAGGGACGCAGCAATGCCGCCATCGCGGACCGCCTGGTGATCACCGGCGGTGCGGTCGAGAAGCACATCTCCAACATCTTTGCGAAGATCAACTTGCCAGATGTCGGCTCAGACAACCGCCGGGTCCTGGCGGTACTCGCCTGGCTCAGGTCCCGCTGATTCACCCCGACTTGTCAGCGCGAGTGGTCGCTAGAACGACCACCGACGCTGACAAGTCGGCGTAAGGGGTGAGGCGTTACTGTGGCGGACATGGCGACGGAGCGGATCGAGCTGGAAGTCGGAGATCGGGTCGTCAAGATCAGTAATCCCGACCGGATCTACTTCTCGGCACGCGGCGAGACCAAACTTGATCTTGCTCAGTACTACCTTTCGATCAGCGACGGCATCGTCAATGCGCTCTACCACAGGCCGTGCATGCTGCACCGCTTTCCCGACGGGGTGGATGGTGAGAAGGTGCATCAGAAGCGGCTGCCGCATGGAGCGCCGCCGTGGATCGAGACAGTACGGGTGCACTTTCCGCGTTTCAATCGGGACGCAGACGAACTGTGTGTTACCCATCCGGCGGATGTGATCTGGGCGGTCCAGATGTCCACGGTGGAGTTTCATCCGTGGAACTCTCGCCGCGATGACGTTGAGTCCCCCGACGAGTGGCGAATCGATCTTGACCCGATGCCCGCTGCCAGCTATGCCGACGTACGCCGGGTCTCGGTGATCGTCAAAGAACTGCTGGATGAGCTCGGCGCGGTGGGGTATCCCAAGACTTCTGGTGGCAAAGGGCTGCACGTCTATGTGCGGATCGTTCCTGATCATGGACACCCTGACGTACGCCGTGCAGCCTGGGCCTTCGCCCGCGAGGTCGAACGTCGCGCCGGCGATCTCGTTGATCTGACCTGGTGGCGTAAGGATCGCGATCCCGGTTCAGTCTTCGTGGACTACAACCAGAATGCGCGAGACCATACGATCGCCAGCGCTTACTCCGTACGCGGCACGCCGGAAGGCATAGTCTCAGCACCACTCCGCTGGGACGAGATCGCCGACGCCGATCCCCGGGACTTCACGATCGCCACCATGCCTGCCCGCTATGTCAAGCTTGGTGATCTGCACGCCGATATCGACGACCACACTTATCGGCTCGATCAGCTGCTGGAGTGGGCAGATCGGGATGAGCGCGACAACAAGGTCGCGCCGCCCGATGCCGAGTGATCTTTACTGCAGAGCTAGGCGAGGCTCTTGCTCTTCAGCCACTCCGCAGCAACCTGCTCAGGATCTTGGTGCTCGCTGTCAACCTTTTTGTCGAGCTGCATAAGTTCCTCGGTGGTCAATGCGGCCTGCACTGCGTCCAGAGCCGCCACCGCCGTCGCATTGTTGGCCACATCTGAGCGGACCAGCGGCACCACGTTCTGCGGAAGGATCATCGACTGCGGGTCCTCGAGCTGGACGTAGCCCTTGTCTGCGATCACAGCGTCAGTAGTGAAGAAGGTTGCGACCTGAATCTTGTTGTTGTCCAAGTCGCTGATCTTCGGTGGGTACTTGGGGTAAGGGACGAATGCCTTGAACTTTGCTCCGTAGATCTCCTCCAGACCAGGAGGTCCGTACCTACGCTCCTCCAGTTCCGGCGGGCCGCCCAAAGTTGAGGTGCTTGCGATCTTCTTCAGATCCTCCAGGGAGGTAATCCCGTTCTTCGCAGAGAAGTCCTTGGTAACGACGTAGACATCTTGGTCGGCGGCAGCAGACGGCTTCAAAAGTTTCAGGTCGCTCGGCAGCGCCGCTGGCAATGCCTTCTCCACCTCTTCCGCCGTGGTGGCCGTGGAGTTGGGATCGAAGTTGAGCAGCAAGTTGCCGGTGTACTCAGGTACTGCTGAGATCGACTGATCTTGCAGCGCTTTGATGTAGATCTCACGCGATCCGATGCCGAGCTTGGTCGACGACTCGATACCCTTCGCCTGCAGCGCCTGCGAGTAGATCTCGGCCAGGATCTTGGACTCGGTGAAGTCGGCGGATCCAACCACAATCGGGGCAGCTGCCGCACTGGATGCAGACGGCTGTGCGGGTTGTGAGCTCGCCTCGCCCAACGGATTGCTGCCGCCGCCGCATGCAGCAAGAACGAGAGCAGCGACGGGAAGGATGACACCGATGAGTGATCGTTTGATCTTCATATTTTGAACTCTCCATCTCTCACGATCGAACCCCACTATCCCACTAGGTTAAGTTGGGGCTCCATGCCCTTGCTGATCGTCTTGACTCCTGGGCTAGCCCTCCGGTCGGCGAGCCATCCGAGCACCGATAGCAACAGATCCAGAACAATAGCCAGCCCAGCTACGAGTAGCGCGCCTGCAAACATTTCAGAGTAGTTACGGGTGGCGTTGCCCGTGATAAGCAGCCGACCGAGACCGCCGCCGCCGCTGTAGGCGGCCACTGTCGCCGTCGCGACTACTTGCAAGGTGGCACTCCGTAGTCCGGAGATCACCAACGGCAGGGCGAGCGGCCACTCGACCTTGGCGACAATCTGCCATTCCGACATCCCAAGTGCTCGCGCGGCGTGCACCGCTTCGTGGTCCGCGCCATGAATTCCGGCTGCCGTTGCGGTCAAGATCGGCGGCAGGGCCAGCACAGCCAATACGCCGATGATCGGTCCCACTCCGGTGCCAAGAAGAAGCACGACAAGGACCAGCAGGCCGATCGTAGGAATGGCCCTAGCGGCGTTGCTGAGACCGATGACAAGGAATGAGCCACGATTCGTGTGACCGATGAAAATGCCGAGCGGTATAGCGATAGCTGCAGCAATCCCGACCGCTGCCACGGTATAGGCCAGGTGTTCAAGCAACAGGTCCCAAATACCGCCGGGCCCCGACCAGTTGGCCGGATCTTCAAGATACGCGAACCAGTTCATGCGGCACGCTTCCTGAGCCAGGGCAGCGTCCCGCGCTGGATGAGCAAGATCAGGGCGTCAAAGATCAGCGACAATCCAAGCATCAAAATCAGTGCCACGATGATCGGCGTATAGAAGTAGCTGCTGAATCCAAGATCGAAGAGCTTCCCCAGCGCGCCGCTTCCGACCAGGACTGCAACGCTCACCAGGGCGATGTTCGCGACTGTAACGACCCGAAGGCCGGCGTAGATCACCGGCATGGCCAGCGGCAGGTCAACCCGGAACAGCCGTCGCAGCGAGCCGTAGCCGACCGCGGTGGCTGACTGCCGCACCGATGGCGGCACCGAGCGGAGCCCATCAACTACGCAGCGCACCAGCAGCGCGATCGAATAGATGGCCAGCGCGACGACGATGTTCACCGGATTGAGGATCTTCGTTCCGAGGATCAGCGGCATCATGACGAAGAGCGCGAGCGACGGAATCGAATAGATCACGCCGAGAAAGGCCAGAATGACGTTGGCCGCCCGCTTGGTCTTGGTGACCAGAAATCCGAGTGGAAGCGAGATCACGAACGCAATGAGAACGGGCAGCACCGCGAGAATGATGTGCTCGACCAACAAACTGCCGATCATCGACAGATTGCGTTCAATCCAGGCCCAGTCGAGATTCACGGAAATACGCTCGAACCGCGACGGTACCTGGCCTCGCCATCGGCTTCGCGGCCCTCATCCTGCTCATCAGGGATGCGGTGATCTGCAATCGTCGGTTCGGTGTCGTCAGCCGGCTCGACCGCGCCATCCGGAGACGTCGGAGCATCAGCTTGCGACTCCTGGGGGCCAGTCTCATTGGAGTCGGCTTGGCTCGCTGGGTCCGGCTCGGCCATCTGGTCGTACACCTGTTCCGATTCCGGTGCCTGCTCTGCTTCGGCCTGCTGGTCGTACACCTGTTCCGATAACGGTGCCTGCTCGGCTTCGGCCTGCTGGTCGTATACCCCCTCGGAGTCGTAGGCCTGCTCTGGTTCACCCAGCGGTTCGTATTCCCCCTCCGCCTCCGGAAGCGGTTCATACGCCTGCGCTTCCTCGGCCTCGCGTATGGAGATCGACTCAGCGATCGATATGCGTACGTCCTTCACCCGGGCGAGGATGGCGTCCGCACTGACCACACCCGCATAGCGTTGGGTCTCGGCTGTGACGGCGACAGCGAGCCCATATGGCGAGGTAAGCGCGGAGTCAAGGGCGGTACGCAAGGTGTCTGTCTCGGGGCTGAAGGTTGACCCGAGCGGGAAGACCCGGCCCGGGCGCTCAGGATCTGCCCAGCCGACCGGCCGGGCGTCGCCGTCGACAACCAAAATCGGCGCATTGCCAGTCGCGGTTTCGACGTCGCGCACCACCTTGACTCCCGCCAAGCTGACCCCACTCGCCGGCTGGAAGGAAAGGGAGCGAAATCCTCGATCGCGTCCGACAAATCCCTCCACGAACGAGTCGGCCGGCTCGTCTAACAGTTCCTGCGGTGCGCCGACCTGGGCCAGATGGCCGCCGATCCGCAGGATCGCAACCTGATCGCCGAGCTTGATGGCCTCGTCGATGTCGTGAGTAATCAGGATGATCGTCTTGCTCAGCTCGCGTTGGAGCCCGAGGAAGAACTCGTGCAGTTCGCTGCGAACCACCGGATCCACGGCCGAGAATGGCTCATCCATCAGCAGCACCAGCGGATCAGCGGCGAGTGCCCGGGCCACGCCAACTCGTTGCTGCTGGCCGCCGGACAGCTGCGCCGGATAGCGGTGAGCAAGTTTGCGCTCCAGACCAACGCTGCTCAGCAGTTCCAGTGACCGCTTCTCGCGCTTTGTCTTCGGCCAATGGAGGAGCGACGGCACGGTCCCGATGTTCTCCAGCACGGTCCGGTGCGGGAACAGCCCGCCGCTTTGAATGACGTAGCCCATCTGGCGACGCAGCGTCGTCTTGCGCTTGGACCGGAGGGGTGTGCCGTCCCAGGTGATTCGGCCAGTCGTGGGCTCCAGCATGCGGTTGACCATGCGCAGCGTCGTGGTCTTGCCACATCCGGATGGGCCGACGATCACCGTGATCTTGCCGGAAGGCACGGTGAGATTGAGGTCGACAACCGCCACCGTGCCATCCCGGTACGTTTTGCCGACTGATTCGAACTCAATCACGCCAACCCCACAGGTCTCGCCCAACAGCTTGTACGACCCTAGCCGCCATCACTGACAATTGCGGCACGCAGCACGGAGTCCCCTCGCGCCCGTGAACCGCCGATTGTCGAGAGCGTGGTCTCCACCTGCTTCCGTTACACCCCTTCGACAGGCTCAGGGCACAATTCCCAGCACTTCTCAGGGCACAGTTCCCTTACGCGCTTCGCCGGCAGGG
>DASRJV010000212.1:0-8118 GCA_035649295.1 Propionibacteriaceae bacterium | reverse complement strand
CATGAGATCCCAGCCGGCGGCGCGCCGCAACCTCCGGAGCACTCTCCTGTTCCGTCGCAGTGGCCAGCACCTGGTGATTCCGATCCGCAGCCGCAAAGAGGCCCAGACTTTCGGTGACCGGGCTTGACAAGGCCGCCCCCGTCAGTCATGACGGCATGAGGGGCATTGACCCGATCCACTTCCCGCAGCGGGTCGGAGAATTCGATCATGACCGGATCGTTGCCGCGGTACGCGAGATCCTGATCGGAATCGGCGAAGATCCGGATCGGGACGGTCTGCGCGACACCCCGGAGCGGGTCGCGCGCGCGTACGCCGAGATGTTCGGCGGGCTGCGAGAGAACCCGGAGAAGGTGCTGGCCACCGTCTTCGACCTCGGCCACGACGAGCTGGTTTTGGTCAAGGACATCGAAGTCTGGAGCGTCTGCGAACACCATCTGGTGCCGTTCACCGGGGTTGCCCACGTCGGTTACATCCCCAACACCGAGGGCAAGATCACCGGGCTCAGCAAGCTGGCTCGCCTGGTCGACATCTACGCCAAACGGCCCCAGGTGCAGGAGCGACTGACCACCCAGATCGCGGACGCCATCAACCGCATCCTGGAGCCACGCGGAGTGATCGTGGTGATCGAATGCGAGCATCTCTGCATGACCATGCGGGGCGTCCGCAAGCCCGGTTCGAAGACAATCACCAGCGCCGTACGCGGCCAGCTGCGCAACGCGGCCACTCGCGCTGAGGCCATGGGCCTGATCACGAGCTGAGTTCGTCAGAACTGGGTCGTGCTGTAGCGCTGCTTGTTTCTGACAACTCGGCAGTTTCCTACTTGACGGATCTCCTGCTCGCTTTCCAGGTATTGCAGCGGCCGAAATCGGCTGAATCCAAACCGCGGCTGAGCCAGCGAATTTGAGCAGCACTACTGCCGTGATCTGGCTTTCGACTGGTCGGCGGGTCCTCGTCGCCTGTGTAGCTGTGCCAGATCCTGAGCTGATAACGGTCGTTGCTGCTGAGCTCCAGCGATCGGGCGGCCATGGCGAGGAAGACGCCCTCAAAGCACTGTGCCTGAAGCTCGAGACGACGGCTTAGCAGATACCGATCGCTGCGGCTCTTGGTCCGATAGGCGCGTAGCGCATACTCACTGAGCATCCCGCTGGCGGACTGCATGTGGTGACCGAACTCGTGTGCAACGAGCGCCACGTAACCGAGCCGTGCATACGTGTACGCCTCAGGGCCGTCGTCACCGGTTACCGGCCAATAGATGGTCCTGGTGGCCGAGCAGTAGTAGGCCGGGGCGCCTCGTTGATGGAACTTTCCGCAGGGCGTCTTGATCGTGTTGCGATAGCCCTTGACCTTCGGCGTGGTCAGTTCGATGCCACGCGCGGCCAGCGGCTTTTCAAAGGCTTTGACCAGGCATCGGACGAGCTTCTTGCCGTACGAGGACAGGTCGGCATCCTTCAGAGGCGGCTTCGGTGACCGCACCCTGACGCCGCAGGAGACCCGGGTGCTCCCGAGATCGACGGCGTAGATGCTGTTCCTTACGAGCGATTTGTTGGGGCGGACGGGCGTGCGGCCGGTGCTCGAGCCCGGCGTACTCGCAGGCTCCGAGGGGGAACCAGCGGCTGTCGGACTCGCGGTCGCGTCTTCCGGCGCCGCAGTCCGGTGCGCTCGGGGCGGCTGAAGCCCCGGTATCTCGCCGTTCGATGTGACGTGGCACCCGGCGAGCGCCATGAGGCCGATCGTCACCGTGAGAACCAGCAGGGCCCTGACGCCGATAGCCACCGGACGCTGTGACGGGCACAGTGGCGAGCCCGGTCTGTGCGGTGAGCGCGCGGACCGGTACGGCGGAAGCGGCACGGGGGAGAGCATAAGGTGATCCGGGTGAGTCCGCTGCATGCTGTCCCTGGGCTGCCGCAGCCGGGTCGCACTTTGGTCATCGGTGTGGTGAACGTCACGCCAGACTCCTTCTCCGACGGCGGCGAGTGGTTGGATCCGGCCGCCGCCATCGGCCACAGCTTCGATCTGCTGGCCGAGGGTGCGGACATCATCGATGTTGGTGGTGAGTCGACGAGGCCTGGAGCGACTCGGCCAGAGGTGTCGGAGGAGCTGCACCGGGTAATGCCTGTGGTCCGCGAACTGGCGGCCGCTGGTGCTTGCGTCAGCATCGACACAATGCGTACCGCAGTCGCAGCACCAGCGATCGCAGCCGGCGCGAGTCTGCTGAACGATGTCTCCGGTGGCAAAGCTGATTCGGGGATGCTGAGGCTGGTCGCCGACTCCGGGGTGCCTTTTGTCTGTATGCATTGGCGGGGACATTCCCGGGACATGCAGAGCAGGGCGTCATACGCCGATGTGGTGACCGAAGTGATCGCCGAGCTGGGTACCCAGATCGATGAAGCCGCCAGTGCCGGCGTCGCCATGGACAAGTTGATCATTGATCCAGGGTTAGGTTTCGCCAAGACCGCCGAACACAACTGGCAGCTGCTGCAACGCCTCGAGGAATTTGACATCCTCGGGCGAGCGATGCTCGTCGGCGTCTCACGCAAGACATTTCTGGGCCAGCTGCTTGCTGATGCTGATGGCAGCCCGCGGCTTCCGAAGGAACGTGAGGACGCTACAACCGCGCTCACCACCGTGCTCGCGTTGCAAAGAGTCTGGGGGGTACGGGTGCACTCGGTTCGTGCGAGCCGGGACGCTATTGCCGTCGCACAGCGACTGCTATCACACTGAATCGTATGTTCGCGGGCGTCAGGTAGCGCAGCTGCCAGCAGCCGCTTGAGCGCGAGCGAACATAGACAATGTTGGGTCGGATAGGGTCGCATGCGTCAGGAGGTGGCATGGCGGCAAACGCAGTCGTAGACGCAGAGCGCCGATCCACCGAGGGTGGCCGCGACCGGATCAGCCTGACCGGGATAGTTGCCTTTGGCCACCATGGGGTATTCGACTTCGAGCGCGACCAGGGTCAGCGATTCGTCATCGACGTGAGCTGCACTTTGGATCTTGCGCCTGCAGCGAGTGCCGACGATCTTAAACAAACCATCGACTATGGTGCTCTCGCGCGGGCGGTCGCGGCAGATGTTGAACGGGACCCACTAAATCTGATAGAAGCTCTTGCCGACAGAATTGCGCTGACGTGCCTGCGCTATGAGGCCGTCCAGTGCGTCGAGGTCACTGTGCACAAGCCGCAAGCGCCCATGCCGGTCGATGTTGCCGATATAGCGGTCACGCTGACAAGGAGTAGACGATATGAGTAGCCCCAACCCTCATGCGATCGACGCAGACACACTGAGCGGCATGAAGCCGTTGCGCAAGGTCGTTTACTCCATCGGCTCGAACCTCGGAGATCGGCTCGGCAACGTGCAGGGTGCCGTCGATGCTCTGAGTGATACCCCTGACGTGATCGTGGTGGATGTGTCATCGGTGTACGAGACCGAGCCCGTTGGGGCACCTGCCGATAGTCCGGCCGTTAGTCCACAGTTCCTCAACATCGTGGTGATCGCCGAAACCACGCTCGAGCCCCGTACCTTGGTGGAGCGAGCCTTCGCGATCGAGGACGCATTCGGACGGACCCGCGACAGCGGCCGGTGGGGCCCCCGTACCCTGGACGTCGATTTGATCATGGTTGGGAACGCCATCGTGGATCAGGAAGATCTCAGGCTGCCGCATCCGCTCGCTCACCAACGCGCATTCGTGCTGGTGCCGTGGTACGAGGTCGATCCGACCGCGGAGATTGCCGGCAAGGGAGCGATTGGTGACCTGCTCAGCAAGGCGGATGCATCGGGTGTGGTCCGACGAGATGATCTTGTGATCGACCGGGACTGAGGGATCATCGAGCTTGGCTCAGGAACCTTCTGGCGGCTCAGTCAAACTGACTCCGTTTCGCACACTCGTCGTCGCTGCCCTGTTCGGCGGCCTGGCAGGGTGGCTCCTGGTGGTGACCGCCAACGCCTTCGACCTGATCCCGCCCGAGGTGCCGTGGACCGCCCCGATCGGTCTGATCTTGGTCGCCGCACTGGTCGGTGCTCTGGCGTACGCCACGCATCAGCGAATCCAGGTGCGCCATGAACGGATCGAACCCCAGCGAGCCGTTGCCTTCCTCGTGCTGGGCAAGGCGTCAGCGCTGGCCGGGGCCCTCGTAGCCGGTGGCTACTTCGGATTCGCGCTGATGTTCCTCACCCGGCTGGATGCTTCAGCTCCGCGGGATCGTGTGATCCGATCTGCCGTGGCGGTCGTTGCAGGGATAGTGCTGTGTGTCATGGGCCTGCTTCTGGAGCGGGCGTGCAAGGTCCCAACCGAGCCCGACGATGGGGCGGCTGCCGGCGAGGGTGACGACCTGGAGGCAGACACTCGCGACTGAGCGCCGAAATCCACGGTGGCCAGTCGACCGGGGAATATGGTGACCAGCGTGTCTTCGCCAGCCACTGCCAGCCGCGGGCTACAGGCCTCGCCGCTCCAGCGCATTTCAGAAATCGTCTTGATCGCAGGAACGGTAGGGGCGGTCGTCGCCGCCTCCGGAACTCTCTGGATTGCTCGCCTGGGCGTGGCCATCGCCATCGTGGCCGCGCTGCTTGCCTGCGCTTTCGCTTGGCGTGAGCTCAACACGGCGAGGCGCACGCAGGCGCAGGCCATGCTCAAGGCGACACGGGAGCACGGTGAGGCGCTGAGCGAGGAGCGGAGCCGCAACGCAGCGGTCGTCGAGACCCTCAGCGGACGAATCTCCGATGCGCGCAAGGTGATCGAGAAGCAGCGGGTGATCATCGCCAGGGAGCGACAGCAGATCGGCACCTTGAAGGAGGATCGGGCCTACCTGATGGGCGAGGTCGACTACCGCCAGAAGGTGATCTCCACTCTTCGCGAGACCGTCCGCGAGCGCGAAGCGGAGCTCATCGCCCTCCATGAGGAGCCGGACGCGCAAGTCCATCACATGCCGCGCCGAGTACTGGCCGAGCATGAATTCATCTGGCAGCAATTGTCAGACGATGACGAGATCATCGATGGCTTGCGGCCAAGAGCGGTCGATATCAAGATCATCGACATGGTGCTGCCCAACTACGAATCGGATCGCCAGCCTGCGTGATCGTGAGGCAGCGTCCTCTTCGTCAAGATCAGCTACCCGGATCGCGCACCCACTGCGCCGAGCCTCAGCGAGCGAAGCGAGCAATCGAACCCTGCTGATCGCGCGCCGCTGTGCTGAGGAGGAGCGAGCGGACATGCTTTTTCGTCCGCGAGGGACGACGAAGTCGGCGGCTGCCGAGCGCGATCAGCAATTGAACACTGCTACTTGTCGATGTCGCCGACAACGTAGCCGATCGATGCGAGGGTTGCCTCCAGCGCCTCCGTGCGTACCCCCACCAGCACGCGCTCCAGGCTGGAGATGTTGTTGAACGACGGCGTCCGCAGCTTGAGCCGCCACGGAGTCTTCTCCCCGCGGGAGACCAGGAAGACGCCCGCGATGCCAAGCGGCGCCTCGATCGCCAGGTAGCCCTCGCCCTCGGGCACGCGAATGATCTTTCCCAGCTTCACCGATACCGGCCCAGGTAGCTCCGCCAGGCGGTCAACGCAGGCGATGATCAACGATGCGCTGACGGCCAGCTCCTCAGCGAGGAGCCCGAGCCGCGATTGCGCATCACCCGAGCGGCGTATCGAAGGGGTGATCAAGCCGGCTAGCTCGCAGTAGGCCAAATAGGGCCGGGAAAGCCGCAGATCAAGATCAACTCCGCTCGCCCGTGCCGCTGGGCCGCTTACTCCGAACTGCTGAATTGTCTCCCGATCCAAGAGGCCGACTCCGCCCGTCAAGGCAGCGAACGCGGGAGAGTCGATCATGGTCAGCACCGCTTCAGCAACCCGTGCCGCCCGCGTCGCGACCTCTCGTTCAGCTTGTAGCCAGCTGTCGTCGGCGTCGACGGCCAGCCCGCCGATCCGGGTCGCCATGGGGTGGATGCGGTTGCCGGTCAGTCGGAGGGTCTGAGTACGCAACTCCTCGCGTAAGGGCCGCAGTCCGGGATCGCCAGGGAGCCGGTGCGGTATGTAACCCAGGAACCCGCAATGACTGAGGATGCGGGTGTGCTCGGCTAGCAGGGTACGCAGCCAGCTAGCGCGCTCTGGCACGGCAAGACCCATCATCTGCTCACAGACGAGGGCGACCGCGAGTTCGCCGAAGAATGGTGCCTGCCAGTCGTGCCGGTCGGCCAGCATCAGGATCTGCCGGTAGTCGCGCACCTCGAAGAGCTTCTCGGCTCCTCGATGCATCGCTCCGACCACCACCCTGGCGGTAGTGATCACATCGTTATCTGTCCAGAGCCGCAGCTCGATCAATCCCGCCTGGCTGGGGTGCTCCGGACCGAGGTCGAGCAGAATCGTTCCGGTCGGCATCTTGGCCGGTTGAGTGGAGGGCAGCACACCAGGGCCAAGAGATCCGACCAAGACATGGAGTGGCCGGTGTGCCATCAGCTCATACCTCTGGTGTACGTTTTCGCGACTGTGATGGCAAACGCACCCATCTGAGCCTTCCGAAGGGTACGTTTTCGCGGCTGTGCTGGAAAACGTACGCCATGGCCCGACCGGGCGAGCGTCCTAACACTGCAGCAGCCACCAATGGGATCCCCACACGTATTGGGAGCTGAGCGCGAGGTGCCGGCTGCGCTGATCAAGATCGACCAGCGGATCGGGATCGGACTCGGAGTGCTGCAGCTTCGATACCACCTCGCTCTGCAGACCGCAGAACAAGGTGGTGGCTCCCGCCTCCTCACCTGCGGCACGAACAGCGTCAATGGCTACGTGGGCGGTGAGGTTCAGGCTGGCTCCCGGAACCGGCTCCAAGGCCCGGCCGTCACGATAGGCGGCCAGCGAACCGGTGACGGGCCGCTGCGCTGCCACATGACCGTAGTCGATCATGAGCGCACAACCTCCGCGATTGATGATCATCTTGACTAGCTCTACCCACGCCTGGTCCCTGGTGAGGCCGATCTCGGCACGGTCACCGCTCGGCCACCACCGCTCGGCCCAGGCAAGCTGCTCACTGGACAATCGCGGCCCGGCCTGTTCCATGCCGCCATCGTTGATGATCACTTCTCGCCAGCCGTCGGCATGTCGTGCGGCCACCTGACATGGCAAGTCGTCCAGCCATTCACTACAGATGATCATGACCGGTTCGGACTTGTGCAACGCCGCGGCTGCCTCGCCGCTGGTCCAGCATCCGTACCGCACGTCCCAGAGATCCTGCGCCCATCCCACATGCGAAGCCAGGCCCTTAGGGCGTTTTCGAAGATCAATTCCCAGAAGTTGCAAATCAGGTCGGAGCACTGCGAGTTCTTGCAGCACACTGCCACTGCCGGCGCCAACGTCGACCACGCTACTGATCTCCTCGCGGCTGTCGACGAGCGTAGCGAGCATCTTGGCGATCATCGGACCACTCGTTGCCGCGGTGCGGAAATGTGCTTCAGGTTGGTGAATGCGCCAGAATCCGTCCGCGCCGTACGACGATTCGACCCAGGCGTCGAACCAAGAGCGCGATCCCCGCGCAGGAGGATCAGGGGGCCCCGCTCCCCCTACCGACGAATGCGGGAGCATGGCCCTATGGTGCCTGATGCCGCGTCCGCGACGTCCAGCGCCGCCCAGCCAAGCTCACTACCTGCCTTTCCCGCACTGCCGCCACTGCCCTCGCTGCCGCGGCGACTTTCCGCAGAACCGCCGGGGTGGGTACGCGAAGTGGACATTGTGGTAGTCGGATCGGGTATCGCCGGTCTGACGGCTGCTCTGGAGTGCCGTGATCTGGGCTCGATCATGGTCGTCACCAAGGATGAAGTCGCCGCTGGCTCGACGCATTGGGCACAGGGTGGGATCGCCTGGGTGCAAGCTGAGGGAGACACCCTGCAACAGCACATCGATGACACCCTGGTCGCAGGCGCCGGCCTGTGCATCCAGGAGGCGGTACGGGTCTTGGTCACCGAAGGCCCCGACGAGGTGACGAAGCTCATCAACCGAGGTGCCGAGTTTGATCGCGACCTGGCTGGCGAGCTGGAACTGACTCGCGAAGGCGGCCACAACTGGAACCGGATCGCACATGCCGGAGGTGATGCCACCGGCGCCGAGATCGAACGCGCGCTCATCTCGGCGGTCACCGCCGAT